>NZ_JBITDL010000019.1:0-196995 GCF_044454225.1 Streptomyces sp. NPDC051563 | reverse complement strand
GTGCTCTCGGTGTGCCGGGCGGAAGCCCGTGTACTGGACGTACTCGGGATTTCGCCCGGTGCGCCGAGAGCGCGTGCCGGGCGTCGCGAGGCAGGTGCCACTTTGCGGACACCCCCTAAAGGTTGTTGCAGAACATCTGGGATGGGGCATTCCTCTTGTATGGGTGGGGTGTTGCGGGCTGAGTTGTTGTGGGTGGAGACGTTCACCGGGTTGCGGATGGACCGGTTCGTGAAGTTGGTGAAGGTGGTGCGGGAGCGGGGCGGGAACGGGCCCGGCGGTGGCCGTCCGTGGTGTCTGCCGCTGCCCGACCGGGTGCTGCTGGTGGCGGTGTACTACCGGACGAACCTCACGATGCGCCAGCTCGGCCCGCTGTTCGGGATCTCCCCGGCCACGGTCTGCCGGGTGATCAACAGGCTGGGTCCGCTCCTCGCGCTGGAGCCGGCACCGCGGCCCGTCGCCGGCATGGACCGGTTGTGGATCGTGGACGGCACCCTGATCCCGGTCCGCGACCGCACCGTGGCCGCCTCGTCGCGCAACTACCGGTTCTCGGCGAACGTGCAGGTCATCATCGACGCCGACAGCCGCCTCGTGATCGCGTCCGCTCGGCCGGCACCCGGGAACAAGGCCGATGCCCACGTCTGGCGGCAGTCGGACCTGCCCGCCGCCGCGGCCGGGACGATCGTGATCGCGGACGGCGCCTACCTCGGCACCGGGCTGATCGTCCCGCACCGCAGACGAGCCGGACGCCCCCTCCTGCGCGGCCAGGAGGAAGACAACGCCGAACACCGACGCGTTCGCGCCCGCATCGAGCACACCTTCGCCCGCATGAAGAACTGGAAGATCCTCCGCGACTGCCGCCAGAAACGCGACGGCCTCCACCACGCCGTCCAAGCCGTCGCCACCATGCACAACCTCGCCACAGCCCAGTGAAACAGCAGGTCAACCGGCACACCGACCTGCCAACACCCACCCTTCTGCAACAACCTTTAGGCGCGGGCACAGACACGCAGCAGGGCCCCCGCGACCGGAGTCGTGGGGGCCCTGTTGCGTGCACTACGTGCGAAGGGTTACTCGCCCGCGAGGGCGGCCTCGGCGTCGAGGGTGACGGCGACGCCCTGGATCACCGCGGCGATCTTGAAGGCTTCCTGGATCGTCTCGCGGTCCATGCCGGCCTTGCGCAGGACCTGCTCGTGCGAGTCCAGGCACTGGCCGCAGCCGTTGACCGCGGAGACGGCGAGCGACCACAGTTCGAAGTCGAGCTTCTCCACGCCGGGGTTGCCGATGACGTTCATCCGCAGGCCCGCGCGCAGGGTGCCGTACTCCGGGTCGGAGAGCAGGTGGCGGGTGCGGTAGAAGACGTTGTTCATCGCCATGATCGCCGCGGCGGACTTGGCGGCGGTGTACGCCTCCGGCGACAGGGCCGCCTTGGCCTCGGGCTCCAGCTCGCGCAGGACGCGCGGGGAACGGGCGGCGATGGCGCAGGACAAGACGGTGCCCCACAGCTGCTGCTGCGTCAGCGTGTCCTGATTGCCGATGACCGAGCCGAGGTTCAGCTTCAGGTCCTTGGCGAAGTCCGGGACCGCGGACTTCAGGGAGTCGAGGGACATCCGTCACTCACCGGCCAGCAGCGCGCCGGCGTCGATGGTGCTGTCGCCCTTGTTCCAGTTGCAGGGGCACAGCTCGTCGGTCTGCAGGGCGTCGAGGACCCGCAGGACCTCCTTGGGGTTCCGGCCGACGGAACCGGCGGTCACCATGGAGAACTGGATCTCGTTGTTCGGGTCCACGATGAAGACGGCGCGCATCGGCAGACCGTCCGAACCGAGGATGCCGAGGTCGGCGCAGAGCTCGCGCTTGATGTCGGACATCATCGGGAAGGGCAGGTCGCGCAGGTCGGCGTGGTCCTTGCGCCAGGCGTGGTGGACGTACTCGGAGTCGAGCGAGAAGCCGAGGATCTGGGCGTCGCGGTCGGCGAACTCCTCGTTCAGCTTGCCGAAGGCGGCGATCTCGGTCGGGCACACGAAGGTGAAGTCGAGCGGCCAGGAGAACATGATCTTCCACTTGCCCTCGTAGGTCTTGTGGTCGATCTGCGCGAACTCGGCTCCGGCCTCCAGCGAGACGCAGGCGGTCAGGTCGTAGGTGGGGAACTGGTCGCCGACAGTGAGCACGTGCTCTCCTTGCGCAAAGGAAAGTGACCCTTTTGGGGGCTTTCCGGGGGGTTGGACGTATCTCACATGCTGACACAGCGGCATTGATTGCAGAAATAGCTAACCTGGTGCCCAGCGATCGGAGGTACCTATCAATGGCTGTGGCGCACAGAGGTCCCAGAGGACCGAAACAGGCGACGCTCGCCCAGCTGCGGGCCTTCGCCGCCGTCGCCGAGCAGCTGCACTTCCGGGACGCGGCCGCCGCGATGGGGATGAGCCAGCCCGCCCTCTCCGGCGCCGTGTCCGCGCTGGAGGAGGCGCTCGGGGTGCGGCTGCTGGAGCGCACCACCCGTAAGGTGCTGCTCACGCCCGCCGGGGAGCGGATCGCGGGCCGCGCACGGGCCGTGCTCGACACGATGGACGGGCTGCTGGAGGAGGCCGAGGCGGTACGGGCCCCCTTCACCGGGGCGCTGCGGTTCGGGGTGATCCCCACCGTGGCCCCGTACCTGCTGCCCACCGTGCTCGGACTCTTCCACCGGCGCTACCCCCGGCTCGACCTCCAGGTACACGAGGAGCAGACGGCCTCGCTGCTGGAAGGGCTGGCCGGCGGGCGGCTCGACCTGCTGCTGCTCGCCGTACCGCTCGGGGTGCCCGGGGTCACCGAACTGCCGCTCTTCGACGAGGACTTCGTCCTGCTCGCACCGCGCGACCATCCGCTCGCCGGACGCAAGGACATCCCGCGCGAGGAGCTGCGCGGGCTGCGGCTGCTCCTCCTCGACGAGGGGCACTGCCTGCGCGACCAGGCCCTCGACATCTGCCACGACGCGGGACGCACCGCCGGGGCGGACGTCACCACGACCGCCGCCGGGCTGTCCACCCTCGTACAACTGGTCGCCGGGGGACTGGGCGTCACGCTGCTGCCGCGCACCGCGCTGCGCCTGGAGACCGCCCGCAACGAGCACCTGGCCACCGGGTACTTCGCCGAACCGGCGCCCTCGCGGCGGATCGCGCTGGCCATGCGGACGGGCACGGCCCGCGCGGAGGAGTTCCGGGCCGTCGCCGACGCCCTGCGCGAAGCCGTACGCCCGCTCCCCGTCTGGCTGACGGACTGAGGAGCGGGCGTACGGGGCTGCGTGCGCGGGCCGGGCTACTCCGTGCGCAGCCCGTCCGGGCGCATCAGGCGCAGCAGCGGCGGCAGGCTGAGCAGGGTCACCAGGACGGCGACGCCCCCGCCGATGCCGACCATCCCCAGGACCGCGGTCCAGTTGATCCGGATCGCGGCCCCCGCCATCTGCATCAGCACCACACCGAGGGCGAGCCCCACCACCGCGGCCAGGGCCAGGCCCAGGCCGATCGGCAGGGCGGTCTGCCACAGCACGGAGAGGCTGAGCGTGGAGCGCTTGGTGCCGAAGGCGACCAGCGCCGACAGCAGCTTCTTGCGCTCGCGCAGCTGCTCCAGCTGGGAGACCAGCAGGCTGGCGCCGATCAGCATCAGCACGAGGGCGGCGCCCACGAACAGGCCGGTCCGGATGGAGGAGTAGCGGTCGTTGACCTCGGTGGCCTGGATCGTCATGGGGACGGACATCGGGTCGGCTTTGAAGGCCGCGGTGCGGGCCAGCTCCACGGCGTCGGGCACCTTCGGGTCCAGCTTCACGTACACCCGGGAGGACTGGTAGCCGCCCATGCCCTTCGGGGCGGCGGACGGGGTGACCAGCAGCCCGGTCAGCATCTCGCCCATGGGGCCCTTGCGGGCCTGCACGGTGCGGGCGTCGGCGGGCACCGTCCAGGCGACCGGCTTCGTACGGTCGTCCCCGCTGTCCTTGAAGATGTTCCCGGCGAACAGCTTCTCGCCCGGCTTGGCGGTGTCGCCCGTCATGCCGCTCGGAGCGCCGCCGGTGATCACGAAGGCGTCACCGTCCTTGCACGAGGGCAGCTCCGCGAACTCCTTGAGGGCGGCGCAGGTGCCGGTCGTCACCGAGATCGACGTGTCCGAGTAGCTCATGTCCGTGCTGCGCCCGGCATTGGTCGAGGACTCCGCGACGGCCTGGGTGACGCCCTTGGTCCCGGTCAGGGCCCGGGCGACGGCCTCGCCCCCGCCGCGGGTGCGCTGCATGACGGAGAGCGAGGCGCGGCTGGGGTCGTGGCCGGTGTCGCGGGTGTACGAGTCCGCGGTGGACGCGAACAGCATCTGCAGGGCGATGGCTCCGGCGACCGCGACGGCGATGCCGTTGACCAGCCGGGCGGAGCTGCCGCTGGTGAGCTGGAGCCGGCGCGCGGCCAGCTGCCAGGAGACCGGGCCCGCGCCGCCGATCCGGCCGACGACCCGTTCCAGCACCCAGGGGAGCAGGACGGTGATGCCGACGAGGAGCAGGACCACGCCGCCCGAGACCTGCCACTGGTTGAACTGCCCGCTGTCGTTGCCTTTGCCGATCAGCGGGGCCAGCAGGCCGAGCCCGGCCAGCGGGAGCAGCAGCCGCCACCAGATCCGGCGCCGGCCCGGGGTGGCCGTACGGACCACGCCGAGCGGTTCGATGACCACGCCGCGCAGGGCGAAGAGCGTCACGGCGACGGCCGCGGCCGGTACGGCGATCGCGATGAGCACGGCCAGCCAGGGCGCCGGGTTGAGGTCGGAGGGGAAGACGCTGCGCTGGTAGAGGTCCATCGCCGGGGCCAGCTGGCGGGCCGCCAGGAAGAAGCCGGTGCCCAGGGCCAGGCCGATCAGCGATCCTGCGGCGGCCTCGCCGGCGGCGATCCGGCGCACCATCCGGCCGTCGGCGCCGACCAGGCGCAGGGCGGCGAGCCGGCGGTCGCGGCGGTCTCCGCCGAAGCGGACGGCGGCGCCGATGAACACGGCGACCGGCATCAGCAGGGCGACGAAGGTGAGCACCACGAGGAGCGTGAGGACGGGGTCCAGGCCCTCCTTCTCCGCGGAGTTCTCGAAGGCGGTGATCCGCTCGATGTAGTTCGGTGCTTCGTTCCGCAGCTCGGCGAGCCGGTCGCTGCCCGCGTAGAAGTAGAGGTCGCCGGGTCCCACCAGGCCCGCTTCGCCGATGGTCGCGATGATCTTCCCGTCGAGGCGGTCGCGCAGCAGCTTGCCCTCGCCCCTCTTCATCAGCCTGTCGAGGGCGGGGGAGACGACCAGTTCGCCGGCGCCGGGGAGCTTCTTCACGCCCGGGGGCAGCGGGGCGTCCGGCCCTTCGGGCTGCACCAGCCGGCCGTCGACCCCGTAGGCGCGGTACGTCTGGTTCGCGTCGGTGATCAGCAGCGTGTTGCGGCCGGGCTGCTCGGCGGTGGGCGAGGTGAAGGTCTGGCGGGCGGCGCCGCGCGCGTCGCGGGCGGCGAGGGCGCCGGGGACCGCGCTGGTGACGAGCAGCAGGGCGACGCCGAGGCCGACGCCCAGACCGGTGAGGAGGGTACGGGTCCAGCCCTGGCGGCCGCCGCCGAAGGCGAAGCGGACACCGAGGCCGAGGTCGCGGAGCCAGACGCGGAACGCGGGCTGCTCGCCGGGCACGGCGGAGCCGCCGCGCTTGCTCTGTTGGGTATGGGTCCCGTGACTCATACCGCGCGCTCCATGTCGCGGGACTTGCCGTCGCGAACGACGATCTCGCGGTCGGAGTACGCGGCCACGCGGGTCTCGTGCGTGACGAGGACGACGGCGGCGTTCGTGGACCGGGCGGCCTCGGTGAGCAACTGCATGACGAGCTCGCCGTTGAGGGAGTCGAGGGCCCCGGTGGGCTCGTCGGCGAAGATCAGCCGGGGGTTGGTGACGAGGGAGCGGGCGACGGCGACGCGCTGGCCCTGGCCGCCGGAGACCTCGCCGGGGCGCTTGCCGCCGAGGTCGTCGACCTGGAGCCGCTCCATCCATTCCAGGGCGGTGCGTTCGGCCTGCTTGCGCTTCACGCCGGTCAGGCGGAGCGGCAGGGCGACGTTCTCCACGCAGGTGAGCTCGGGGACGAGCTGGCCGAACTGGAAGACGAAGCCGAACTCGCTGCGGCGCAGGGCGCTGCGCTCGGCGTCGTTCATGGCGGAGAGCTCGCGTCCGGCGTAGGTGATGGTGCCCGAGTCGGGGGTGACGATCCCGGCGAGGCAGTGCAGCAGGGTCGACTTGCCGGAGCCGGAGGGTCCCATGATGGCGACGACCTCACCGGCGTGGATGGAGAATTCGGCGCCGTCGAGGGCGTGGGTGCTGCCGTAGGTCTTGCGGAGGTCGGTGGCGCTGAGCAGCGTGCCGGCGGGGGTCATCGGCCTATCTCCTGGGCGAGCTGGTCGAGGCGGGCGGCGGTGAGTTCGAGCCACCGCAGGTCCGCTTCGAGGTGGAACAGGGCGTGGTCGCAGACCAGCTGGTCGGCGAGGTCCCCCTTGCGCTTGCGCTGGGTGAGGATGCGCATCAGGCGCAGGTGCTCGGCGCGCTGGGTGTCCAGCAGCTCCTGGGCGCTGCGGCCGGTCAGGAGGGCCAGCACGACCTTCGTGTAGAGGGTCGACTGGAGGTACGGCTCGGGCTTCTCGGGCTGGGCGAGCCAGCCCTCGACGTCGGTGATCCCGGCGTCGGTGATCGCGTACCGCTTGCGCTCGGGGCCGCCGCCGCTCTCCACCCCGTCGACCTCGACCAGACCGTTCTTCAGCAGCCGGGACATGGTCGAGTAGACCTGCCCGTATGCGAGGGGCTTGTCGTGGCCGAATCTCTCGTCGAAGGTCCGCTTGAGGTCGTAACCGTGCCGGGGACCGGCTTCGAGGAGGCCGAGGAGCGCGTGACTGATGGACATGCGGACGACTATACATGCGGTGTATACCCTCGATGTATACGCGCAGTGCATAGGGGCGAGGCGGTCGTCGGAGCGCGGGGCGTCCGGCCCGGCCTCCGCCTGGTGTCCGCCGGGTGTCTGCCATTCGAAGGAACCTGATCCCGCGGGAGACGGCCCCGGGCCCGGTCCGTGCCGTTGCTGGCATCTTGAAGGTTCATGCGAGCACCCACCGGCAACGTCGCCGCACTCCCACCGCAGCAGACGGGCACCGAGGTACGGCCGGCGCCGCAGCCGTCCGCACCCGGCCGCCCCGCATCCGACTGGTGGATCTGGGCCATGGCGGGGGCCCTGTTCTTCGCCTACATGGCCCTGTCCCTGCGGATCCACGAGCGTCTGCACTCCCGCAGCTTCGACCTGGGGATCTTCGTACAGGTCGTGCGGTCCTACGCGTCCGGGCAGCTGCCCGTCTCCGAGGTCAAGGGGCCCGACTTCCCGGTCCTCGGAGACCACTTCTCGCCCGTCCTGGCGCTGCTGGCACCCCTGTACTGGCTGTGGCCGTCGGTGAAGGTGCTGCTGGTGGCGCAGGCCGCGCTCGTCGCCGGGAGCGTGCTCCCGCTGGCCTTCTGGGTCCGCCGGACGGTGGGCTCCGCGGCCGCCGCGGTCATCGGTACCTGTTACGGCCTGGCGTGGGGGATCGCGAGCGGGGTCTCCTCCGACTTCCACGAATGGGCCTTCGCCCTCCCGCTGCTCACGCTCTCCCTGACGGCCCTCGGCAGCGGCCGGCTGCGCGCCGCCGCGTACTGGGCGCTGCCGCTCCTGCTCGTGAAGGAGGACCTCGGTCTCACCGTGGCCGTGATCGGCCTGCTCATCGCCTGGCGGGGCGGGCCGGGCGGCCGCAGGACGGGGCTCCTCACGGCTGCGGCCGGCGTGGTCGGGAGCGCGCTCGCCCTGCTGGTGCTGAGCTCCTTCCACCCGGGCGGGTTCGACGGCTACTTCCTCTCCCACAACCCCGGAGACGGCGCCGCCGGCGGGGCGGGCGGTGGCGTACCGGAGCTGCTCCACCGGTTCACGCTCGGTCTCATCACCCCGCAGGAGAAGGTCACCACCCTCCTCCTCGTCCTGGCCCCCACGCTGTTCCTGGCCCTGCGCTCGCCCCTCGTGCTGGTGGCCCTGCCGTCGATGCTGTGGCGCCTCGCCTCCGGCTACCCGGACCACTGGGGGACCGGCTACCACTACTCGCTGCTGCTCATGCCGGTCGTCTTCGTGGCGTTCGCCGATTCCCTGCGGCTACGGGGCACGCGCGGGCGCAGCCTGTACCGCTACCTCGTGGGCTGCGCGGCGGTCACCTTGCTGCTGCTGCCGCACTTCCCGCTGTGGCAGCTGGTCCAGCCGGCGACCTGGAAGGACGATCCCCATGTCGTGGCGGCCCACCGCGTGATGGACCGGATCCCGGACGGCGCCACGGTCCAGGCGTCGACGTACCTGCTGCCCCACCTCGCCGACCGCACCAGCGTCAGCCTCTTCGGCTGGGGGGACAGCCGGCCGGATCCCGAGTGGATCGTCGTCGACACCACCGTCGCACCGCAGCTGAGGTGGCCGCAGTCCGCGATCCAGGAATCCATGGCCCTCGACCGGGCGCGGAGCCAGGGGTACCGGATCGCGGCCCAGCAGGACGGGGTGCTCCTGCTGGGCCACCGGTCCTGACGCGCGGGCGTACGGGCCGCCGGGGTCCGCGGCGGGGCCCGCGGGGTCCGTCAGCTCCGGGTGGCCTGGCGGACCGTCACCGACCGGAAGACCACGGGCTGCTTGGGCCGCCCGTCGGCCGACCCGTCCGCCGTGCCGTTCGCGGCGATCCGCCGCAGGACGTCCAGCCCGCCGACCACCCTCGCGAAGGGGGTCCAGTCGGGCTCCATGACGAACTGCGGGTCGGCGTAACTGATGAAGAACCGGCTGCCGTTGCGGCCGGGCTCGGCCTTGGACAGGGCGACGGTGCCCGCCGGATAGGCGGCGCCGCTCAGGTTCTCGTCGGGGAAGGAGTAGCCCGGCCCGGCGGCGCCCGCGCCCGGGCCCCGGCCGGCGGGGTCGCCGCATTCCAGTACGAAGATCCCGCTCGTGGTGACCCGGTGGCACGCGCTGCCGTCGAAGTACTTCTTCCCGGCGAGGAAGGCGAACGAGGTGGTGGCGCAGGGGGCGGCCTCGGTGAACGCCTCGATGGTGACCCTGCCCTGGTCGGTGACCAGCTCGGCCGTGTAAGGGCGGGCCCGCGCGGGGTCGTGCACGGGTACCCCGCCCGGGCCGGCCGTGGTCGGGGTGTACGAGCACGCGGCCGCGGGCGGCTTGGAGTCGTGCGGGATCTCGGTGACGGACAGCGCCGACCAGATCAGCCCGGAACCGGCCGTGGCCACCGCGAGGGCGGTGACCGCCTTCCGCACGGCCGGACGGCCCGTACCGCCTCCGGCGCCCACCGCCGGGGCCGACTCCGGTGCTGCCGACTCCGATTCCGACTCCGGTCCCGCCGCGGCCGGTCCGGCCGCTTCCTCGGGGTCCGGTCCGGGCTTCCCGTCGGTCCAGTGCATCCGAGCCTCGCATTCGGTGGGAGACCCCCCCGGGGTGACGCGCAGAGCGTACCGACGCGGCCTCAGGAATCCGGAGAGGCGCGGGGGCGGCCCCGGGGCGGGATGGGACCCGCCCCGCCGGGGAGGCGGCCGGCTTCGGACAGGGCGCGGCGGAGCAGGAACTCGATCTGCGCGTTGGCGCTGCGCAGTTCCTCGCCCGCCCACCGCGCGAGCGCGTCGTGCACCTGCGGGTCGAGCCGCAGCAGCACCTGCTTGCGGGCCTGCCGCGCGGCCTTGGGGGCCGCCGCCGGGCCGGTGGAGGCTCCGTCGGCGGGGGAGTCCGCGCCTTCGTCGGGGATCACTGGTAGAGGGTGCCCGTGTTGACCACCGGCTGGGCCGCGCGGTCGCCGCACAGGACCACCATCAGGTTGGACACCATCGCCGCCTTCCGTTCCGGGTCGAGGTCCACGATGTCCTGCTCCGCGAGGCGGTTCAGGGCGAGCTCGACCATACCGACCGCGCCCTCGACGATCTGCTTGCGCGCCGCGACGATCGCACCCGCCTGCTGGCGCTGGAGCATCGCGGAGGCGATCTCCGGGGCGTACGCGAGGTGGGTGAAGCGGGACTCGATGATGTGGACGCCGGCCGCCTCGACGCGGGCGGACAGTTCGACGGCGAGCTTCTCGGTGATCTCCTCGGCGTTGCCGCGCAGCGACAGGCCGCCGTCCTCGTGGGCATCGTAGGGGTACTCGATCGCGATGTGCCGGACGGCCGCCTCGGTCTGGGTTTCGACGAACTCGGTGAAGTCCTCGACCTCGAACACGGCGCGCGCGGTGTCCTCGACCCGCCACACCACGACGGCCGCCAGCTCGATCGGGTTGCCGTAGGCGTCGTTGACCTTCATGACGGGCGTCTCGTGGTTGCGGACCCGGGTGGACAGGGGCCGGCGGGAGGTCAGCGGGTTGACCCAGCGCAGCCCGTCGGTGCGGACGGTGCCGCGGTAGCGGCCGAACAGCTGGACCACGCGGGCCTCGCCCGGGGCGACCGTGTTCAGGCCGCTCATGGCGATCACGGCGGCGATGGTCAGCAGGACGCCCGCCGCGATGAGACCCGCCTTGGCCCCGTCGGAACCCGAGACGGCGCCGAGCGCGATCAGGCCCGCCCCGGCGGCCACTCCCGCCAGGCCGAGCAGCAGCGCGAGCCCGCCGCCCACGCTCCGCGCGGGGAACTCCCGTACGCCTGCCTCGGTACCGCCCGTGGTGTTCGTCATCATCTGCCCCGTTTCGTTCCGTGGTGGCCGGTCGAGCCACCTAGCAAAGTGATATCACTTTTTTGAACCGGACGGGAGGGGGAAGGAGTGGTGCGGGGGCCGAGCGGGCGCCGGGCGGGGGCAGTTGGCGGGAATGCCGTGCGGGCCCCGGCAACCTCCGGGGGTCGGGCTGCGTCGGTTCCAGTGGGATGGGTGCTCATTGTCACGTCCGAATTGCCCGGTATGGGAACCCGTTGGCCAGTTTTTGTCACAGCCTGCGGTGTTAGCTTTCTGAGCTGACGTCGGGGGGTTATCGAGCGGAGCGGGAGCGATGGGCCGAGCAGAAGCGCGAAGGGCGCAGCAACAGCGCGGTGCGCGACGCGCGCCGCGCGGGCGCGTCAAGGGCAAGGGCGGGCCCTCGGGCGGCAAGCCGACCGGCATACGCCGCTTCTTCACCTGGCGGAAGGTGCTCGGCACCTTCTTCGGGGCCGTGCTGCTCGGCATGGCGGCCCTGGTCGGCCTCTACTTCTACGTGGACCCGCCGGACCCCAACGCCGAGGCGCTGACGCAGAACAACGTCTACAAGCTCTCCGACGGCACCGTCCTGGCCCGCGTCGGCACCACGAACCGCCAGATCGTGTCGATCGACAAGATCCCGGCGGACGTGCAGACGGCCTTCATCGCGATCGAGAACAAGTCCTTCTACAGCGACAAGGGCGTCGACCTCAAGGGCATCGCCCGCGGCCTGTTCAACACGGCCACCGGCAAGGGCAAGGCGGGCGGTTCGACGATCACCCAGCAGTACGTCAAGAACTTCTACCTGACGCAGGACCAGACGGCGACCCGCAAGCTGAAGGAGCTGATCATCTCCCTCAAGGTCGACCAGGAGATGGAGAAGCCCGAGATCCTCGCGGGCTACCTGAACACCAACTTCTACGGCCGCAATGCCTACGGCATCCAGGCCGCGGCCCAGGCCTACTACGGGGTCGACGCCGAAAAGCTGACCCTGGAGCAGGGCGCGTACCTCGCCGCCGTCCTCCAGGCCCCCAGCCAGTACGACTGGGCGACCGCCGGCCCGAACGGCAAGCGGCTGGTCATGGTCCGCTTCAACGGCGTCCTCGACAACATGGTCGAGATGGGCAAGCTGGACCCGGCCAAGCGCAAGGAAATGAAGTTCCAGGAGCCGATCAAGCCCAAGGCGCCCAGCGGCATGGAAGGCCAGAAGGGCTACCTGATCCAGGCCGCCGACGAGGAGCTCAAGCGGCAGACCGGCATGTCCGAGGGCCAGCTCAAGGCCGGCGGCTGGGAGATCACCCTCTCCGTCGACCCGAAGAAGCAGGCCGCGCTGGAGAAGGCCGTCCAGGACGAGCTGGAATCCAAGCTCGACCGCAAGGGCCGCCCCGTCGACGCCGCCGTGCAGGCGGGCGCCACCTCTGTGGATCCGAAGACCGGCGCCATCGTCGCGATGTACGGCGGCGTGGGCCAGAGCGAGCAGTGGGCCAGCAACGCCCTGCGCAAGGACTTCCAGCCGGGCTCGACCTTCAAGCCGATCGTGCTCGCCTCCGCCCTGGAGGGCAAGGCGAGCACGCAGGACGGGAAGCCGATCACGCCCAACGCCCTCTACGACGGCACGAGCAAGCGCCCCGTGGTCGGCAGCGACGTCCCGTTCAACCCGCAGAACCAGGACGACCGCGACTACGGCAACCCGATGATGACGGTGCAGGCCGCCACCAACGCCTCGGTGAACTCCGTGTACGCCCAGATGATCGTGGACGTCAAGCCGAAGAACGTGAAGAAGACCGCCCTGCAGCTCGGCATGGTCGACCGCGACGGCTGGCCCGAGGACAAGCCCGCCATGTCGCTCGGCACCATGAGCGCCGACACTGTCGAGATGGCCGGCGTCTACGCCACCTTCGACAACCACGGCAAGAAGGTCACGCCGAGCATCATCAAGTCCGCCAAGCACGTGGACCGCGAGTACAAGCCGGTCCGCGCCGTCGGCGACGCGGCCATCAGCCGCAGGACCGCCGACACCGTCACCAAGGTGCTCACCGGCGTCGTCGAGGACGGCTCCGGCCGGGCCGTGGAGAGCTCGGCCTACGAGGCCGCGGGCAAGACCGGCACCACCGAGAAGAACGTGGCCGCCTGGTTCACCGGCTTCACCCCGGAACTGGTCACCGTCGTCGCGATGTTCGGAGACGAGCCGGGCACCCACACCCAGACCAGCCTCACCGGTACCGCCGGCGGCGGCCGCGCGGGCGGCTCCAGCTTCCCGGCCGCGATCTGGAAGCAGTACACCCTCGACGCGCTCAAGGGCACCAGGACCGGCTCCTTCGACCTGGACGAGGCGGACATGGGCAAGGTCCAGACGCCGAGCTCCAGCATCACCCCGTCGAACACGCCGAGCCCGACCACGAGCACCCCGACACCGAGCAGCCCCCCGCCGCCGAGCCGGACCCCGAGCCGGACGCCGACGCCGACCCCGACGCCGACCCCGACTCCCACGCCCACGCCGACCCCGACGCCGACGAAGTCGGCCTCGGGGAAGCCCTCGCCGCCGGAGCGGGAGCCCCAGCCGTAGGCGCTGCGGGACACCGCGACCGGTAGGCCCGTAGGCCCGTAGACACCTCTGCCCCGCAGGCGCGAAGCCTGCGGGGCAGAGGTGTCTACGGCGTCCAGGTGTCCACGGCGTCCGTACGGGACCGGTCAGCGGCGCTCCGGGGCCCCCGGCGCGGCCGGCAGGGCCAGCTCGAACCAGACGACCTTGCCGCTGCTCAGCCGGGTGGCACCCCAGCGGCGGGCCATCCGGTTGACCAGGAACAGGCCGCGGCCGCCCTCGTCGTCGTCCCGGGCCCGGCGCTGGCGCGGCAGCTGCGGGGAGTCGTCGCCGACCTCGCAGCGCAGGACGTCCGTCCGCAGGAGCCGCAGGGTCACCGGCCGCTCGGCGTACCGCACGGCGTTCGTGACCACCTCGCTGACCAGGAGCTCCAGCGAGTCCTCCAGCTCCTCCAGCCCCCAGCGCGCCAGCGCGCGGCGGGCGAACCGGCGGGCCCGGCCCGGAGCGGTCTCCTCCGGGTCCAGGAACCAGTACGCGACGTCGCTGGGCGCGATCCCGTCGAAGCGGGCCGCGAGCAGGGCGATGTCGTCGTCCCGGTCACCGGGGCCGAGCATGTCCAGGATGTCGTCGCACAGGGCCTCCAGCGGCGGCGGGTGGTCCAGGCCCGTCAGCTGCGCGGTGGTGGCGAGGCGCTCGCGGAGCTGCTCGATGCCGGTCCAGACGTCGCGCAGCCGGGACTCGACCAGGCCGTCGGTGTAGAGCACGAGGGTGGCCCCGGCCGGGGCGTCCAGCTCCACTGCCTCGAAGTCCACGCCGCCGACGCCGATGGGGGCGCCGGGGGGTACGCGCAGCACCTCGGCGCGGCCGCCCAGGTGGAGCAGGACCGGCGGCGGGTGGCCGGCGTTGGCGATGGTGATCCGGTGCGAGACCGGGTCGTAGACGGCGTAGAGGCAGGTGGCCATCCGGTCGGAGCCCAGGCGCTGCGCCTGTTCGTCCAGGTGGTGCAGGACCTCGGCGGGCGGCAGGTCGAGCTGCGCCAGCGTCTGGGCCGTCGTACGGAGCTGCCCCATGATCGCGGCGGAGGTCATGGAGTGGCCCATGACGTCGCCGACGACGAGCGCCACCCGGCTGCCGGGCAGGGGTATGGCGTCGTACCAGTCCCCGCCGACCCGCGCCGTCTCGGCGGCGGGCAGGTAGCGGCTGGCGAGCCGGACCCCGGTGGGCTGGGGGAGGCTGTCGGGCAGCATCGTGCGCTGGAGCTCGTCGGCGATGTACGCCTCGCGGCCGTAGAGCACGGCCTTGTCGATGCCCAGCGCCGTGTGGGTGGCCAGCTGCGCGGCGACCAGCAGGTCGTTCGTCTCGAAGGCGGGCCGCTCGGGGGTGCGCAGGAACACCGCCGCGCCGATGACGCGGCGGCGGCCCCGCAGGGGCGCGAGGATGGCCCGCTGGCCGCGCGGGACCGGGTGGTCGGCGCCCAGCAGCTCCGGCAGGGCGGCGCGGGCCGCGGCGGAGGACCCGAAGACGGGCCGTACGCCGCGCAGCACCTCGGCCAGCGCCCCGCCGGGGCGGATCTCGCACAGCTCGGCCGCGGGCAGGTCACCCTGCGGGCCGACCAGGGCGAGCTGGCTGAAGTCGAGCTCGCCGTCGGGGGTCATGGCGCCGGCGAGGCCGGCTCCCGTACCCGCCCCCGCTGCGGCGGCCGCGCCCGCTCCCGCTCCTGTTCCCGCTCCTGCTCCGGTGAACTCGTCGATCGGCCGCAGCCGGTCGGTTCGGCGCAGCCTTAAAACGACCGGTCCGACGGGCCGTTCGTCGCCGACCGGCAGCGGATCGCGCAGGTAGACGAGGATGGCGTCGGAGAAGGTGGGCACGGTGGCCCGGCACAGGCCGAGCACGATCTCGTCGAGGTCGATGCCGCGGGCGATCCGCCGGGTGGCGGCTCCGACGAACCGCAGCCGGTCGCCTTCCCGGCGCGCGATGGTCGCGTCGACCCCGATGCCGCTGGGCAGTCCGGAGCCGGCGCCGTGCGCGGATGCGGCGGCCTGCCCGGAGAGGGCCTGCCCGAACGTTCCGGCCTGCCCGGACGTGCCGGGTCGCTCCGCGGCCGCGCGGGCCGCCTCGCGAGCGGCTTCGCCGTCGCGGGTGCGCGCGCTGCCGGCCTCGGCGGCCGCGGCCTCGTCGCGGCCGGCCCGGACCCGGGCGGCGCCCTGGCCGGGCACGGCGGCGGGGCCGCCGGGCTCCCCGGCCCCCTCGGAGGCGGACGGTGCCTCCGCGGTGGCGCGGGGGCGGGGCAGGTCCGCCGCCTGGGGCTGCGCATGCGTGCGCACGGCCTCGGCCGCCGGGAGCGGGGCCTTACCGTGGCCCAGTTCCTCCGTGCCGTGGCCGGGCTCGTCCGTCCGACCGCCGGAGGCAACCGGCTGGGGGCCCTCCTGAGAGGTGGGGTACTCCGTCACGCGTGGCATTCCGTCCGTTTGCGCTCGATGTGCGCTGCACTCAACTCGGTCAGTCGCGGTATACCCGCTCAGCGGCGGGGACACCATCACCCCGCGTTTCCGCGTCCCGCTCGTTACCTCTCGTTATCGCGTCGGCCTAGGCCAAATGCTGTGCTGCTGGCGACATTTGACCGCCGACGCCCCGGCGGAGGACGATCCTACGATTGCCTCCCGGGGGCGCATCAAGGGTCTCATGAGGTCATATGCGCCGGAGTGCGGTCCCAGTCCTCCGGCAGGGCCGGCACACCCCAGGCCGGGTCCGGTCGCCAATCCTGCCAGCCTTCGGAGAACGGCGGACCCCAGGCCCGGATCAGGTCCACCGCCGCACGGCCGGCCGCGCGCACGCGCCGGGCCTGTTCCGGGTCCATCAGGCCCGACCGCTGGGCCTGTGCGAACTCGTCCTCGTCCCGCCACTTCCAGGTGCGGTCCGGGTAGACGGAGATGTCCAGGAAGTGGTCCTCGGAGTCGATGCCGCCGGACCACCGGGTCCGCGGCTCCTCCAGGTTCACGTACCAGCTCTTGAAGTGCCAGCCGTGCTCCCAGAACAGCCACACCGACCAGGGGTCCCCGGGCCGTGCCAGCTTCAGCACCCCCGCCCCGAACCAGCGCGACCGTACGGTGGTCCGCGGCGCGGTGTACCGGGTGGCGAGCGGCTCCTCGTGGACCGGGGTCCCGTCGGCGAGCACCGGCTTGACGCACTCGGTCCCGGGCGCCATCCACACCGCGAGCAGCTCGTCGGTGTCGGTCACCACGGTCACGGGCCGGCAGATGTGGACGGCGCCCTTCGCGGCGGGCGCGTGATCGCGGTAGCGCCAGAGGATCTGCTCCCCGGGCGCCCAGCGGACGTCCTCGGCGGCGCCCCGCTCCGCACTCCGCGCCGAACCCCGTGCCGGGCCCCTCTCCGAGCTCCGCGCGCTGCCGCCCCCGCGGCCTCCGGTACCTGTCATGGGCAGATCTTAGGGCGGGGGTCCGGGGGATCGCCGCGCTGCAGGTCACCGAGGTGTCCGAGGGCGGGAAACGACCGGATCCGGACCCCGGGCCGGGGCGGCCGCGCCGGGGTCAGGGGTGGGTCATCCGCAGGACGTCGAGGGCTTCGTCGAGCTGCTCCAGGGTGAGGTCGCCGCGGTCCACGTAGCCCGACTCCAGGATGACCTCGCGGATCGTCTTGCGCTCCGCGAGGGACTTCTTGGCGACCTTGGCGGCCTCCTCGTAGCCGATGTACCGGTTCAGCGGGGTCACCACGGAGGGGGAGGACTCGGCGTACTCCCTGGCCCGGGCCGTGTTGGCGGTGATTCCTGCCACGGTCCGGTCGGCCAGCAGGCGGGTCACGGAGCCGAGCAGCCGGATGGACTCCAGGAGGTTGCGGGCCATCACGGGGAGCATCACGTTGAGCTCGAAATTGCCCGCGGCACCTGCCACGGCGACCGCCGCGTCGTTCCCCATCACCTGGGCGGCGACCATCAGCGCGGCCTCCGGGACGACGGGATTGACCTTTCCGGGCATGATCGAGGAGCCCGGCTGGAGATCCGGGAGATTGATTTCGGCCAATCCGGTGCGCGGGCCCGAGGCCATCCAGCGCAGGTCGTTGCAGATCTTGGTGAGGGAGACGGCGACCGTACGCAGCATTCCGGAGGTTTCGACGAGGGCGTCCCGGGCCCCCTGGGCCTCGAAGTGGTCGCGGGCCTCGGTCAGCGGCAGTCCCGTCGCCGCGGCCACCTCGGCGATCACGGCCGCGGAGAACCCGGGCGGGGTGTTGATCCCGGTGCCCACGGCGGTCCCGCCCAGCGGCAGTTCGGCCAGCCGGGGCAGCGCCGCGCGCAGCCGCTCGACCCCGTAGCGCAGCTGCACGGCGTACCCGCCGAACTCCTGGCCCAGGGTGACCGGGGTGGCGTCCATCAGGTGCGTCCGGCCGGCCTTGACCACCTGCGAGAACTCGGCGGACTTGCGCTCCATCGCGCCGGCCAGGTGCTCCAGGGCGGGGATGAGGTCGCCGGTGACGGCGGCGGTGGCGGCGATGTGGATGGAGGACGGGAAGACGTCGTTGGAGCTCTGCGAGGCGTTGACGTGGTCGTTGGGGTGGACGTCGCGGCCGAGGCGTTCGGCGGCCAGGGTGGCGATCACCTCGTTGGCGTTCATGTTGGACGAGGTCCCGGAACCCGTCTGGAACACGTCGACCGGGAACTGCTCGTCCCAGCGGCCCCCGGCGACCTCGTCCGCCGCCGAGACGATGGCGGCGGCGATGTCGGCGTCGATCACGCCGAGCCGGGCGTTGACGGTGGCGGCCGCGGCCTTGATCCGGGCCAGCGCCTCGATGTGGGCGCGCTCCAGGCGCTGCCCGGAGATGGGGAAGTTCTCCACGGCGCGCTGGGTCTGGGCTCGCCATTTGGCGTGCAGGGGGACGCGTACGTCCCCCATGGAGTCGTGCTCGGTGCGGTACTCCGCGGAGTCCCCGGTCGGCTGCTGGTCTTCGGTCATGTGTGGTGCCTCCTCAAAAAGTTGAGCAATTGTCTTGTTCGGACTGTTCCCAACTCGCCTACCGGCCAGTAAATACCGGGGGTAACACCGAGATCGGGGAGGCGCTCATGGCACGTGTCCGTACACAGTCCAGGTTCAGATCCACGTTCAGATCCACGTTCAGGTCTACCTTCGCCGCCGTCGCGGTGGTCGCGGCCGCCCTCGGCGGCATCACCGCCATCACCCCCGTGGCCCAGGCGGCGACGGCCTCCGGGTCCTCCGCCGTGGCCTCCGCCGGGGCCGCGGTCACGGCCCTCCCGCCCGAACTGGAGGCCATCCGGGCCGCCGAGGCCGTCAAGATCTACGGCGACTCCGCGATCCGCCCGCTCGCGGACCGCAAGACCGGCCTGATCTCGCTCGGGGACAGCGAGATCTCGGGCGAGGGCGTCGGAAACTACGACCCCGCGACCAACACCGCGTCCAACCAGTGCCACCGGTCGCCGGACTCGGCGATCCACCGCACCGGCATCGCGGCCGACTACACCTTCAACGCGGCCTGCTCCGGCGGCTACACGGGCAACATCAAGATCGGCGGCAGCAAGCAGTACGCCGACGAGCTGGTGCAGAGCGACAGCCTGGCCATCAAGGCCCGCAACACCAGGATCAAGATGGTGGTGCTCGTCGCCGGGGCCAACGACGACCTGCAGTTCGGCCCGGTCATGACCGACTGCGTCACCCGCTGGGTGCTCAGCCAGGGCACCTGCGAACCGAAGTACGGTCCGGGCTGGCAGGCGCGCGTCGACGGGCTGAAGCCCAAGGTGCAGTCGACGATCGGCGACCTCAAGTCTGTCATGCGCGACGCCGGCTACGCCGACTCCGACTACAAGCTGGTCGTGATGGGCTACCCCAGCCCCATCGGCCCCGACTTCAACGACAACCCCGACTTCCCCGGCAAGCTCCCCGGCGGCTGCGCCGGCTACGACTCCGACGCCGCCTGGGGCCGCAACTACGCGGTGCCCGCCTTCGAGAAGGGCATGCGCGCGGCCGCCCTCGCCGCCGGCGCGACCTACCTCGACAACTCGCGGCTCTTCCAGGGCCACGAGGTGTGCATGGAGGACACCTGGGCCCGCGGCCTCTACCTCGACCTCGGGGACCACTTCCCGTGGGACGAGAACACCGCCCGCCAGTCCTTCCACCCCAACTACCGCGGCCACGGCGCCTTCGCCTCCTGCCTGACCCAGCTCTACGCCTCCGGCCTGCGCGAGGCCTCCTGCGCCGACCCGGCGAGCACCGGCACCCCCGTCCTGCAGGCCGGGGCCTGGGACGACCTGTACAAGCCGCTGAGGAACGAGGCGACGGGCAACTGCGTCGACTCCAGCGGCAGCTCCAGCGCCAACAACACCAAGGTCCTCGGCTGGGACTGCCACGGCGGCCGCAACCAGGGCTGGTGGTACGACTCCGCGAAGAAGTCCCTCCACGTCGAACTCACCCACGACCGCTGCCTGGACGCGCCCGGAGCCAACTACGGCAACGGCACCGCGATGATCATCTGGAACTGCCACGGCGGCGCCAACCAGCAGTTCGTCCGCGACGGAGCCACCTACCGGCCCGCCGCCGCCCCGGGCATGTGCCTGACGGTGGCCGCGGCGCACGAGCCGCTGCGCCTCCAGACCTGCAACGGCTCGGCCAACCAGCGCTTCGCGTAACCGCCCGCGGACCCGTACCCCCGTGGGTCCGACGCTCCGCAGGACCCCCCACGCCCGGCCGGCGCACCCCGGCCGGGTGTTCACATGTCCAGCAGCAGCTTGCGCACGTCCCGGGGCCGGTTGGTGATCAGCGTGTCCACGCCCAGGCGGACGCAGAGCTCCACGTCCTCGGGCTCGTCCACGGTCCACACCCGCACCCGGAGCCCCTTCGCCTTCAGCCGGCCCACCAGACCCGGATCCTGCCGTACCAGGTCGATGCCCGGGCCCGCGTGGGTGGCGTACGGGGGACGGACCGGCCGGAGCCTGCGCTCGATCAGGTACACGGCCGGCAGCCCCGGCGCGAGGCGGTGCATCCGGGTCAGCGCGGTCCGGGAGAAGCTCATCACCTCGACGCGGCCGCTCGCTCCGTCGGCGAGCCCGTACTCCCCGAGCAGCCGTACGAGCTCGGCCTCCAAGCGGCCGCCCGCGCGGGTGGGGTGCTTGGTCTCCACGGCCAGCCCGACGGGATACGGCGCGGCCAGCGCCTCCTTGACCAGGTCCTCGAACAGCAGCACCCGGGCCCCGGCATGGCCGGACCCCTTCCACGCCCCGAAGTCGAGGGCGCGCAGCTCCTCGTACGTCATCGCGGAGACGACCCCGCGCCCGTCGGAGGTCCGCTCGACGCGGCGGTCGTGCACACAGACCAGCCGGTGGTCCGCGGTGAGCCGCACATCGCACTCCAGCGCGTCGGCCCCGTCGGCGATGGCCTGCCGGTAGGCGGCCATGGTGTGCTCGGGATGCTCGTGGGAGGCCCCGCGATGCGCGATGACCCGCGTTCCGCGGGCCGGGGTGTGGTCGGTCGTCGCTGGCATACGGAAATCCTTGCAAACCGGGGTGAACACAACTGTGCGGGGCCGTGTCCCCGACGTTAACCGGATGCGGGCGCCCTGCCGGGCAGGGCAGGGCCTTGCCGTGCCCGGAACCATGGAGGAAGGGTGCGGGAAGCCTGCGCCCGGGCTCACGGAGCGGGGAATGGATACGCTGACCGGGCCACCCCTTGGAGGACACCGTGACCACACAGCCTGACCACGGCGCGGCGCTGATCCCGCGCCCTGAGCGCACCCCCGAGGCCGTGCGGGTCGCCCTCGCCCGTATTGCCCCGCATCGCTTGGCAGAGCTGGAGCAGCACAAGGAGAACGCACTGGCCGCGGCCATCCGCAGCGGGAAGATCGGTCACCTCACCCACTGGCTCGACTGGTGGATGCGCGAGGTGGAGATCGAGCGGCGCCCGGATCTCTTCACCCGTCGCAACGACGCCTTGACCGCCATTCACCGCACCACCGGCAAGGACGACCCCGGCTTCCGCCCCGCCATGGACGAGCTGTCCGCCGTCGAGGCCGAGGCCGCTCAGGCGGTGAAGGAGTGACCTGGAGGTGGGAGTACGACCCCAGTGAGGAACATGTCATCGGAGGTGCTCCACCGGCCTTCGTGGCGGAAGTGGAAAAGGCCGCCGATGAACTCGTACGGGCAGCGCAAGCGCTTTACCTCGACGGCACTGTCTACCGCGAGCTTGGGCCGAAGGGCGCCGTCATGGACCTTGACGACGGCATGTTCGTCTACTTGATCGTCCCGAGGAGTCAGTGCGTCTACGTCCGCCAGGTGACCTGCCTGTGAGCCGGGGCGGGAGGTCGCCCGCCCCGGCGCGGTGAGGTGTTACGCCAGGCCCGGGCCGCGGACCGGGATGTGGGTGAAGGTGGGTTCCGGGGCGGGGTTCTGGAAGAAGTCGTTGCCCTTGTCGTCGACCACGATGAAGGCCGGGAAGTCCTCGACCTCGATCTTCCAGACGGCCTCCATGCCGAGCTCCTCGTACTCCAGGACCTCGACCTTCTTGATGCAGTCCTGGGCGAGGCGGGCCGCCGGGCCGCCGATGGAGCCGAGGTAGAAGCCGCCGTGCTTGCCGCAGGCGTCGGTGACCTGCTGGGAGCGGTTGCCCTTGGCCAGCATGACCTTGGAGCCGCCCGCCGCCTGGAACTGCTCGACGTAGGAGTCCATGCGGCCGGCCGTGGTCGGGCCGAAGGAGCCCGAGGCGTAGCCCTCGGGGGTCTTCGCGGGGCCCGCGTAGTAGACCGGGTGGTCCTTCAGGTACTGCGGCATCTCCGCGCCGGAGTCGAGGAGTTCCTTGATCTTGGCGTGGGCGATGTCGCGCGCCACGACCAGGGGGCCGGTGAGCGAGAGGCGGGTCTTCACCGGGTGCCGGGTGAGGGTGGCGAGGATCGTGTCCATCGGCTGGTTGAGGTCGATGGAGACCACGTCCGCGGCGTCGGAGAGGTGCTCGTCCGTCGTCTCCGGAAGGAAGCGCGCCGGGTCCCGCTCCAGCTGCTCCAGGAAGACGCCCTCGGCGGTGATCTTCGCGGTGGCCTGGCGGTCCGCGGAGCAGGAGACGGCGATGGCGATCGGGAGGGACGCGCCGTGGCGGGGGAGGCGGACGACGCGGACGTCGTGGCAGAAGTACTTGCCGCCGAACTGCGCGCCGATGCCGATCTTCTGGGTGAGTTCGAAGACCTGCTGTTCGAGGGCCTCGTCGCGGAAGCCGTGGCCGAGCGCGGAGCCCTCGGTGGGCAGCTCGTCCAGGTAGTGGGCCGAGGCGTACTTCGCCGTCTTCAGGGCGTGCTCCGCCGAGGTGCCGCCGACCACGATCGCCAGGTGGTACGGCGGGCAGGCCGCCGTGCCGAGCGAGCGGATCTTCTCCTCCAGGAACTTCATCATGGAGGCCTCGTTGAGGACCGCCTTGGTCTCCTGGTAGAGGAAGGACTTGTTGGCGGAGCCGCCGCCCTTGGCCATGAAGAGGAACTTGTACGCGCCGCCGTCGGTCGCGTACAGCTCGATCTGCGCGGGCAGGTTCGAGCCGGTGTTCTTCTCCTCCCACATGGTGACCGGGGCCATCTGCGAGTAGCGCAGGTTGAGCCGGGTGTACGCGTCGTAGATGCCGCGGGAGAGGGCCGCCTCGTCCGAGCCCTCGGTGAGGACGTTCTGGCCGCGCTTGCCCATCACGATCGCCGTGCCCGTGTCCTGGCACATCGGCAGGACGCCGGCCGCCGCGATGTTCGCGTTCTTCAGCAGGTCGAGGGCGACGAACTTGTCGTTCGCCGAGGCCTCGGGGTCGTCGATGATGCGGCGCAGCTGCGCGAGGTGCGCGGGGCGCAGGAAGTGCTGGATGTCGTGGATGGCCTCTTCGGCGAGCTTGCGCAGCGCCTCCGGCTCGACCTTGAGGAACGTACGGCCGTCGGCCTCGAAGGTCGAAACGCCTTCGGAGGTCACCAGCCGGTACGGGGTGGAGTCCTCGCCCAGGGGCAGCAGGTCGGTGTACGCAAACTCTGGCATGACGGCAGTCATTCCCTCACTCGGCAGACGGCGCTGACGACCGTTTGGCAGCGCGGTATCCAGCGTAGGACCTCTTCCGGCGGCTTTTGTTGTGAGGTAAGGCTCACTGGCCAGTATCGCGATCTATCGTGTCTCGCTATGCTGGGCGCGTGGACCTGGAAAAGCAGCCCTCATCCGCGCCGGCCCCCGCGCCGGCCCCCGCACCCGCACCGGCTCCGGCCCCCGGGCTGCGTGCCTCCGACGCGGACCGGGACCGGATCGCGCAGATCCTCGCCGACGCCGTCGCCGAGGGCCGGCTGACCGCCGAGGAGCACTCCGACCGGCTCGACTCGCTGTACGCGGTGAAGACGGTTGCCGAGCTGGAGGTGCTCGTACGGGACCTGCCCGTGCCCGGCGCCCGGCCGCAGGAGGCGCACTACGCCCCGGGAGCCCCGGCGGGCGTCCCGGGCGTCCCGGTGGAGACGGTCGTTGCCGTGTGCAGCAGCTCCTCCCGCAAGGGCCGCTGGCGCCCGGGCGCGCACACCCGCGCGGTCTCCGTCCTGGGCGACATCAGCATCGACCTGACCCAGGCCGTCTTCGAGCAGCAGGTCACCGAGATCAACGTGACGAGCATCCTCGGCAACGTCGAGGTCCTGGTCCCGGAGAACGTCACCCTGCGCGGCTACGGCAGCGGGGTCCTCGGCAACTTCGAGGTGCGCGGCGAGGGGCGCGGCGCGACCGACCCGCAGGCCCCGGTCGTGATCGTCCGCGGCTTCGCCCTGCTGGGCAACATCGAGGCCCGCCCCAAGCCCGGCGCCCGCCTGGTGGACCTGGCGAACCGGCTCCGCAAGGGCGTGACGGGCACCCCGTAAGACCGGTAGGGCCGGCGCCGGGGCAACTGGCACTGAAATCAGGTCCTTTGGCCGGTGGATGCCCGTAGGGTCCGGTCCATGACCGCATCCAAGTGGGACCTCCTCGACCAGGCACACGAGGCGCTGCGCTCCGTCGCGGGCGCCGTACCGGCCGGCGCCCTCGGCGCACCGACGCCGTGCGACCAGTGGAATGTCGGCCAAGTGCTCCAGCACGCGGCCGGCGACCAGCTCGCCTACGCGGGCCGCCTCACCGGCGGCCCGGGACCGGCCGAGGACCCCTTCGCGCCCACCGGCGCCCTCACGGGCAGCCCCGCCGAGCTGCTGGAGCCGGCCCTCGCCGCCGCCGCGGAGGCCTTCGCCGGGGTCCTGCCGGGCACCGCCGAGGTGGCCGTGCCGCTGCCGCCCTTCACCCTCCCCGCCGAGACCGCGGTCGCCGCGGCCGCCCTCGACGCCGCCGTCCACGCCTGGGACCTCGCGGTCGCCACCGGCCAGGCCTCCCCGCTCACCCCCGCCCTCGCGCTGGCGCTCGGCCCGGCCGCCCGGCTGCTGGCCGAGCCGCTGCGCGGGTTCGCGTACGCCCCGGCGCTCACTTCCGCACCCGGTCCCGACACCGATCCGGCCGGTGCGCTGCTCGCCTTCCTGGGCCGCCGGCCCGACTGGACGCCGCCCGCGGCATGACGTCCGGGTGACGCCCGGGCGACGGGCGCGGGGCCGGGCGGGGCGGTCCGGCGGCGGGTCCGGGGCGGCCTCGGGGCGGGGGCACCTTTCGGTCGAACCGGCCGGATCGGCGGCACACGGTGCATAGGGGCGCGCACAGCGGGTAGGGACAGGTGCGTCGCCTCTCTCGCTCGCGTATACGTCGTCAGGAGTAGACCGTGCCGCATCCGCCGCGCCAGTCCCTGCAGGTAGCCGCCGTCCAGAGTCTTCAGGGGCGCCCGGCGGCGGTCGTACCGAAGCCTCGGGTGCCGGCCAGGGAAGAGGACGGCCCATGGCACGCGGACGCGGTGTGCCGACGCGACGAGGCCGGGCTGTTCTTCGCCCCGTCCAAGGAGCCGACCGCCGCCCGGCTGTCCCGCGAGGACGCCGCCAAGCGGGTCTGCGCCCGCTGCCCCGTCATGGTCGCCTGCCGGGAGCACGCACTGATCCAGCCCGAGCCCTACGGGGTCTGGGGCGGGCTGACCGCCGCCGAGCGCCGCGTGGTGCTGGCCCGCCGGCGGCGCCGGGCGGGGGAGCTGCGCGAAGCCTCGTAGGACCGGGGCATACGGAAGGGGCGCCCCCGCCGCACGCGGGAGCGCCCCTTCCGTATGCCCGGCTCGTCCGTGCCGCCCGTGGGCTACTTGGCGCGGTCGAAGTCGATCGCGCTGTACGCGCGGAGCTTCGAGAGGCGGTGGGTCGAGTCGATCTGACGGATCGTGCCCGACTTCGAGCGCATGACCAGCGAGGAGGTCGTCGCGGTCTCCGAGCGGTAGTGGACGCCGCGCAGCAGCTCGCCGTCCGTGATGCCGGTGGCGACGAAGAACACGTTGTCGCCGGAGACCAGGTCGTTCGTGTAGAGCACGCGGTCCAGGTCGTGGCCCGCGTCGATCGCCTTCTGGCGCTCGGCCTCGTCCTTGGGCCACAGCTTGCCCTGGATGGTGCCGCCCATGCACTTGATCGCACAGGCCGAGATGATGCCCTCGGGCGTCCCGCCGATGCCGAGCAGCAGGTCGATGCCGCTGTCCTCGGTGACGGCCAGCACCGAACCGGCGACGTCGCCGTCGGAGATGAACTTGATGCGCGCACCGGTCTCGCGGATCTCCTTGACGATGCCCTCGTGGCGGGGGCGGTCCAGGATGATCACCGTGACGTCTTCCACGGCCATGTTCTTGGCCTTGGCGACGCGGCGGATGTTGACGGAGACCGGGGCGTTGATGTCGACGAAGTCGGCGGCCTCGGGGCCGGTGACCAGCTTCTCCATGTAGAACACCGCGGACGGGTCGAACATGGTGCCGCGGTCGGCGGCGGCCAGCACGGCGATGGCGTTCGGCATGCCCTTGGCGTTCAGGGTGGTGCCGTCGATGGGGTCCACGGCGATGTCGACCTCGGCACCGGTGCCGTCGCCGACCCGCTCGCCGTTGAAGAGCATCGGGGCTTCGTCCTTCTCGCCCTCGCCGATGACGACGACGCCGTTCATCGAGACGGTGGAGATCAGGGTCCGCATCGCGTTGACCGCGGCGCCGTCGGCGCCGAGCTTGTCCCCGCGCCCGACCCAGCGGCCCGCGGCCATGGCGGCGGCCTCGGTGACCCGGACGAGTTCCAGGGCGAGGTTGCGGTCGGGTGCCTCCGGAGAGACTTCGAGCTGGGGCGGCAGGTTGTGCTCGGTCATCGGAGCGCACCTTTCTGTACGGCGACGGCCGGGAGTGAGGGTCCCTGGACTCTATCGGTACGTCGACATATTGAGCAGACCGGGTCACGTATGAGCGCCATATCGGTCAGCCGATTGTCCTGAGCGGACACCTTGCGCGGTGCGCGGCGCGCCTTTCGGACCCCGGCGGTGATCGTCCGGGGGCATGCGGGACGATGGTGTTGTGGCAGGTATGAAAGGCAAGCAGACGGTCGTGGACATGGTCCGGTCGCTGGCGGTGATCGGGCTCGTGGTCGGGGGGATCTATTTGGTCATCCCACATGACGAGAAGGCCGATCCGACGCGAGTGGTCGACTACCGCGTCGAGAGCCTCACGGCCCGGCGCGCGGCCCCGTACCCCGTGGCGGTGCCCGTCGGGCTGCCGCCGGAGTGGCGGGCGACCTCGGTGGGCTACTCGCGCAAGGAGGCCAGCTCCTGGCACCTGGGCTTCCTGGACCCGGCGCAGCAGTACGTGGCGGTGGAGCAGTCCGCGGACGCCTCCGACAAGTACATCGCCAAGGTCACCCGGAAGGCGACGGCCACGGGGCAGACCCAGCAGGTCGGCGACCAGGTCTGGGAGCGCTGGGACGGCGAGAAGTACGACGCCCTCGTGCGGCACGAGCAGGGCCACGTCACGGTGGTGACCGGGACGGCCTCCTTCGAGCAGCTCGGCGCGATGGCCGCGGCGCTGGAGTTCAAGCAGGGTTCGTAGCGGGACGCGGTACGGCGTGGGAACGACCTGAGGGCGACCTCGGAACGACTTCAGCAGAACGACCGCAGAACGACGCGCAAAGGCCGCGCCCCCGGGATTCCGGGGGCGCGGCCTTTGCGTTCACTGCCTGCGGGGCTGGGCTCAGACGGTCGTGATGACCTGGTCGAACTCCAGGCGCGGGGAGCGCGGGAACCAGGCGTCCTCGCCCGGCTTGCCGATGTTGATGACCATCAGCGGGGTGTGGTCGTCGTCCAGGAACTCCTTCTGGACGCCGGCGAAGTCCAGGCCGGTCATCGGGCCGGCGGCCAGGCCGGCGGCGCGGACGCCGATGATGAAGTACGCGGCCTGCAGCGCGGAGTTGACCAGCGCGGACTGCTCGCGGACCGGACGCTGGGAGAAGAAGGCGTCCTTGGCCTGCGGGAAGTGGGGGAGCAGCTGCGGGAGCTCCTCGTGGAACTCGTTGTCCGCGGACAGGATCGCGACCAGCGGGGCGGTGGAGGTCTTGGCCTGGTTGCCCTGGGCCATGTGCTTCACGAGGCGCTCGCGGGCCTCGGGGGAGCGGACCAGGGTGATGCGCAGCGGCGTCTGGTTGAAGGCGGTCGGGCCGAACTTCACCAGGTCGTATATCGCCTGGACCTGCTCCTCGGTCACCGGCTCGTCGGAGAACGTGTTGGCGGTGCGGGCCTCGCGGAAGAGGAGGTCCTGAGCGGCGGCGTCGAGAACGAGAGACATCGGAAAGCCTTCTTCTGTGCGGGGCTGCGGGACTGCTGTAGCGATGTCCAGAGACTACGACGCAAGTAGATGAAGTTTCAACTAAATCTCTCGGCTGGTGACCGAGATCACTCCCCGCCGGCGCCCTCCGCCGCCTCGCGCGCCGCGAGCGCGGAGTCCAGCCGGGCGCGGGCCCCCTCCAGCCAGTGGCGGCACACCTTCGCGAGCTCCTCGCCGCGCTCCCAGAGCGCGAGGGAGTCCTCCAGCGAGGTGCCGCCGGCCTCCAGCTTGCGGACGACCTCGATCAGTTCGTCCCTGGCCTGCTCGTACCCCAGCGCCGTATCGGTCCCGGCCATTCCCGCTCCCACCTTAACTGTGTAGTACACCGAAATTTGTTGCGGCAGTGTGAAGGGCTCTGCCGTCCGTGCTGCCCGTAGCGCCTACGAGGGCTCCCCGGCGGCGGCGACCCGCACCGAGAACTCCCCCTCCGCCACCCGCGCCCGCAGCACGTCGTCCGCCGACACGTCCTCGGGGGAGCGCACCACGTGCCCGTCGGCCCGCTGGAGCACCGCGTACCCGCGCTCCAGGGTGGCCGCCGGGGACAGCGCCACCACGCGGGCGAGGGTGTGCGCCAGCTCCGAATCGGCCCGGTCCAGCAAGTGCCCCAGGGTCCGGCGGCCGCGCGCCAGCAGGGCGTCCACCTCCGCCTCCCGGGTCTCCACCATCCGCTGGGGGTGGACGAAGACGGGCCGCGCGAGTGCGTGCGCGAGCCCCCGCTCCTCCCGGTCGAGCAGCCCGCGCACCGCGCGCAGCCCCCGGCCCTGCAGCTGGCGCACCCGCTCCAGCTCCTCGCCGACGTCCGGGACCACCTTCTTCGCCGCGTCCGTGGGCGTGGAGGCCCGCAGGTCCGCGACCAGGTCCAGCAGCGGGGAGTCCGGCTCGTGCCCGATCGCCGAGACCACGGGGGTACGGGCCGCCGCGACGGTCCGTACCACCTCCTCGTCGGAGAAGGGCAGCAGGTCCTCCACGCTGCCGCCGCCGCGGGCCACGATGATCACGTCGACCTCGGGCATGGAGTCCAGCTCCTTGACCGCCTGGATCACCTGGGGCACCGCGTGCACCCCCTGGACGGCGACGTTGCGGACCTCGAAGCGGACCGCCGGCCAGCGGCGCCGGGCGTTCTCCAGCACATCGCGCTCGGCCGCCGAGGCCCGCCCCACCACCAGCCCGATCAGCTGCGGCAGGAACGGCAGCGGCTTCTTGCGGTCCAGTGCGAAGAGCCCCTCGGAGGCGAGGGAGCGCTTGAGCCGCTCCAGCCGGGCCAGGAGCTCGCCGATGCCCACGGGCCGTATCTCGGTGGCCCGCAGGGACAGCTGCCCGCGCGGGGCGTACCACTCCGGTTTGGCGAGCACCACGACGCGGGCGCCCTCCGACACGGAGTCCGCGACCTCGTCGAAGACCTGCCGGAAGCAGGTCACGCTCAGGGAGATGTCGTGCGAGGGATCGCGCAGCGTCAGGAAGACCACCCCCGCCCCCGGCCGCCGCGAGAGCTGCGTGATCTGCCCTTCCACCCACACCTGGCCGAGCCTGTCGATCCAGCCCCCGATGAGCCGGGAGACCTGACCGACCGGCAGCGGCGCGTCAGCCGACGAATTCAGACCCATGCACGCAGGCTAACCGCCTGCGCCGACACCGGCGCCGGGCCGGGAGCCTTCGTCCCGTCCGCGTCGCCCCCGCTGGGCCACCAGGATGCCCAGGCCCACCAGCAGCCACACGGCCCCCACGAGTTGCGCGGTCCACGAGGCCTCGACGATCACCGTGATGGTCACGGCGGCGCCGAGCACCGGGACGACGAGGTGCTTGAGCCAGTTCGGGGCCCCCTCGCGCCGCTTGACCACGAACCAGCCGACCACCGAGGCGTGCAGCAGCGTGAACGCGACCAGCGCCCCGATGTCCACCACCGAGACGAGGTGGTCCAGCCCGTCGTCGCGCCGGGCCGCCCACACGGCCGCGATCAGCGTGACCGTCGCCGCCACCAGCAGGGCCGGGCGCGGGGTGCCGTGCGAGGTGCGGGCGAGCGCGCGCGGCAGCCGCCCCTCGCGGGCCATCGCGAAGAGCAGCCGGCCCGCCGCGGCCTGCCCGGCCAGCGCGGCGAAGGCGGCCCCGATGGCCTTGCTGACGGCGACCAGGTCGTGCAGCCACATCCCCACGGAGGCCTCGACGGTCGTGTAGAAGGCCGAGCCCTGCTTCCCCGGGTCGGCCGCCAGCTCCGCCGCCGACAGGGGGCTGAGGAGGGCCGCCAGATAGGTCTGCGCGATGAACAGCACCCCGGTCAGCGCCAGGCAGAACAGCACCGCCCGCGCCACTTTCGCGCTGCCCCCCGTCACCTCCTCGGCGAAGGAGGCGATGGCGTCGAAGCCCAGGTAGGACAGGACGGCGACGGACACCGCGCCGAGCACGGCGGCCATGGAGAACCCGCCGAGCGAGCCGTCCCCGGTGAAGGGGGAGAGCCAGGCCCGGTGCTCCGCGCCCTGGATCAGCACGGTCACCGCCGAGACCAGGAACACCAGCAGGACCGCGATCTCCATGGCCAGCACGGCGAAGCCCACGCGGGCGGCGGCCCGTACGCCCCACAGGTTGAGCAGGGTGGTCACGACCACCGCCAGGGCCGTCCACACCCAGCGGGAGACCTCCGGGACCAGGGCGTTCATGGCGATCCCGGAGAACAGGTAGGCGACCGCCGGGATCAGCAGGTAGTCGAGCATCGCCATCCAGCCCGCGATCAGCCCGGGACCCTCGCCGAGGCCCTTGCGGGCGTACGTGAAGACCGAGCCGGCCTGCGGGGCCACGCGCACCATCTGCGCGTACGAGAAGGCCGTGAAGGCCATCGCCACCGTCGCGAAGAGGTAGACGAGGGCGACGGCGCCGTGCGATTTGGCGTCGAGGGTGCCGAAGACCCCGACCGGGGCCATGGGGGCGATGAAGAGCAGCCCGTAGACCACCAGGTCCCGGAATCCGAGACTGCGCCGGAGCGAGCTGCCGGGTGCGGCGGCCGGGCCGCCGGACGGCCCGGCCGATCCGGGCGGGCCGGGCGGCGTACTGGGATCCGTCGCGGACGCCATCTTTCCTCCGGGGGTACGGCCTGAGTGGATGTTCGACCCAGTGTGTGCCGAACGGGGGACCCCCGGCCTGCTGGACACCCCCGTACGATGGAGCCCATGACTGCTGACGCCCCCGTTCCCGCATCCCGCCGCGTCCTGCTCGCCGCCCCGCGCGGCTACTGCGCGGGCGTGGACCGAGCCGTGATCGCCGTCGAGAAGGCGCTCGAACAGTACGGCGCCCCGGTCTACGTGCGGCACGAGATCGTGCACAACAAGTACGTGGTGAAGACCCTGGAGAACAAGGGCGCGATCTTCGTCGAGCGGACCGAAGAGGTCCCCGAGGGCTCCATCGTGATGTTCTCCGCGCACGGCGTGGCCCCCGTGGTCCACGAGGAGGCGGCCCGCGGCAAGCTCGCGACGATCGACGCCACCTGCCCGCTGGTCACCAAGGTGCACAAGGAAGCGATCCGCTACGCCAACGAGGACTTCGACATCCTCCTCATCGGCCACGAGGGCCACGAGGAGGTCATCGGCACCTCCGGCGAGGCCCCGGACCACATCACCATCGTGGACGGCCCGCACGACGTCGAGAAGGTCGCCGTCCGCGACGAGTCGAAGGTCGTCTGGCTCTCGCAGACCACCCTGTCCGTCGACGAGACGATGGAGACGGTCGACGCCCTGAAGACCAGGTTCCCGCTGCTCGTCTCGCCGCCCAGCGACGACATCTGCTACGCCACCTCGAACCGCCAGGAGGCGGTCAAGGTGATGGGCAAGGACTGCGACCTGGTCATCGTCGTCGGCTCCAAGAACTCCTCGAACTCCATCCGCCTCGTCGAGGTCGCCCTCGACGCGGGCGCGAAGGCCTCCTACCTGGTGGACTTCGCCAGCGAGATCGACGAGGCCTGGCTGGCCGGCGTCACCACCGTCGGCCTGACCTCCGGCGCCTCGGTGCCGGAAGTGCTCGTCGACGAGGTGCTGGAATGGCTGGCCGCGCGCGGGTACGGCGACGTGGAGATCGTCAAGACGGCCGAGGAATCCATCGTCTTCTCCCTGCCCAAGGAACTGCGCCGCGACCTGCGCGCGGAGGCGGCGGAGCTCGTCGCGGCTCCGGGCGCGGCCGAGGGCGTACAGAAGTAGGTCCCTCCCCGGCAGGGCGCTCCGGCGGGACTTTTCGTACGGTGAGTCCATGGAGATCTTCGGCGTGGACATCGGCGGTTCCGGGATCAAGGGTGCTCCCGTGGACCTGAACCGTGGCGACTTGGCGCAGGAGCGCCACAAGGTGCTGACACCGCAGCCGGCCACCCCCGACGGGGTGGCCGGCTGCGTCGTCGAGGTGGTGCGCCACTTCGACTGGGACGGGCCGGTGGGGGTCACCTTCCCCGGGGTGGTCACCGGCGGGGTGACCCGCTCGGCGGCCAACATGGACAAGGCCTGGGTCGGCGTGGACACGGCGGCGCTGCTCTCCTCGAAGCTCGACGGCCGCCCGGTGACGGTCCTGAACGACGCGGACGCGGCCGGGGTCGCGGAGATGGCCTACGGGGCGGGGCGCGGGGTCGACGGCACCGTCATCCTGCTCACGCTGGGCACCGGGATCGGCAGCGCGCTCTTCACGGACGGGCACCTGGTGCCCAACACCGAGCTGGGCCACCTGGAGCTGAAGGGCCACGACGCGGAGACCCGGGCCTCGGTGAAGGCGAAGGACGACGGGGACCTGACCTGGGAGCACTGGGCGCGCCGGGTCGGGAAGTACCTGGCGCACGTGGAGATGCTCTTCTCCCCGGACCTGTTCATCATCGGCGGCGGCGTGAGCCGCAAACCGGAGAAGTTCCTGCCGCTGATCGAGGGTGTCCGGGCCCGGATCGTGCCGGCGGAGCTGCAGAACAACGCGGGCATCGTGGGCGCGGCGATGGCGGCGCGGTCGGCGTCGAAGTAGCCGCAGCGGGGAGCCCCGCCGGGGTCAGGCGACGCGGCGGGGCCAGGCGACCCGGCGGGGTCAGGCGACCCGGCGGGGCATCCGGCGGCGGCCGATGAGGACGGCCTTGCGCACCACCGTGATCAGGGCGGCCACCAGCGTGCCGGCGTACAGCCAGCCGGCGTGCAGGGACAGCGCGGACACCAGCCCCATCACCTCGCCGGCGAAGCCGCCGGAGCCGCCTGACACGGGCCACGCTCCGGCGGCGAAGGCGATCGGGGCGGTGATCGGCGCCGTGATCAGGTCGGCGGGCCGCACCCACAGGGCGGTGGCGGCCGCCACGGGGAGGAAGAGCAGGCCGTAGAGGAACAGCGAGGCGTCGAACAGCAGCCAGTCGAGGCCGCCGATCAGGAACATCGCGGCGCAGGCGAAGAGCCCGCCGCCGAGCCCGGTCAGCCGGGGCCGCGGCAGCCGGCGCACCGCCGCGGGCGCCCGCCGGGGGGACCGCTCGGCGGCCTGCTCCGCGGACCGCGCGGCAGACTGCTCCGCCGACCGCGCGGCAGACTGCTCCGCAGACCGCTCCGCCGGGTGACGTACCGTACGCGCCTTGTATCGCTCCACCCCCCAAAACTAGGCGGGGAGGCCGCCGATCGCGTGCCCGGACACGCGTACATCGGGCCCCCCTCATCGGAAAGTAAACTGTCCGGTGGCCCACTCCGGGCCGCCGCCCCCTCCAGCTACGGGAAGTCGCCAACGTGTCGCTCACGATCGGAATCGTCGGCCTGCCGAATGTCGGCAAGTCGACCCTGTTCAACGCCCTGACCAAGAACGACGTGCTGGCGGCCAACTACCCGTTCGCCACGATCGAGCCGAACGTCGGCGTCGTCGGCGTTCCGGACGCCCGCCTCGGCGTCCTGGCCGGCATCTTCGGTTCCGCCAAGCTCCTCCCGGCGACGGTCGACTTCGTCGACATCGCCGGCATCGTGCGCGGTGCGTCGGAGGGCGAGGGCCTCGGCAACAAGTTCCTCGCGAACATCCGCGAATCGGACGCGATCTGCCAGGTCATCCGCGCCTTCAAGGACGAGAACGTCGTCCACGTCGACGGCAAGGTCTCGCCGAAGGACGACATCGAGACCATCAACACCGAGCTGATCCTCGCGGACCTCCAGTCCATCGAGAAGGCGGTGCCGCGCCTGACGAAGGAGTCCCGCCTCCAGAAGGAGAAGGTCGCGGTCCTCGCGGCCGTCGAGAAGGCCGTGAAGATCCTCGAAGCGGGCGACACCCTCTTCTCGCACGGCATCACGAAGGGCACGGAGCAGGGCGACCTCCTCCACGAACTGCACCTCCTCACGGTCAAGCCGTTCCTCTACGTCTTCAACGTGGACGAGGACGAGCTGACGGACGAGGCCTTCAAGGCCGAGCAGAGCGCGCTGGTGGCCCCGGCCGAGGCGATCTTCCTGAACGCCAAGCTCGAGGCCGAGCTCATCGAGCTCGACGACGACGAGGCCCTCGAACTCCTCCAGTCGGTCGGCCAGGAAGAGCCCGGTATGGCCACCCTCGGCCGCGTCGGCTTCGCCACCCTGGGCCTGCAGACCTACCTGACGGCCGGCCCGAAGGAAACCCGCGCCTGGACCATCAAGCAGGGCGCCACCGCCCCCGAGGCCGCGGGCGTCATCCACACCGACTTCCAGCGCGGCTTCATCAAGGCGGAGATCATCTCCTTCGAGGACCTGGTCGCCTGCGGCTCGGTCGCCGAAGCCCGCTCCAAGGGCAAGGCCCGCATGGAGGGCAAGGACTACGTCATGCAGGACGGCGACGTGGTGGAGTTCAGGTTCAACGTCTGAGCGGTCTCATAACACGGCACTACTGATCTGGCAAACATGCAGGTCAGGCGGGGCCCACCCTTCCGGGGTGGGCCCCTAGTTATTTCCCGTGCTGACTTGGTGCTGACCTGGAAGCACCTCTGAACACCTGTGATCACCCCTCCCGTGCTGACTTGGTGCTGACTTCTGCGGTCAGCGCCGGAAGCTCCGGGAAGGGAGAGTGGGCCGACGGGGCCAGGTGGATGCAACACCAAATCGGTGCGGGCACCTTCCTGGGAGGCTTGGTCCAGCGAGCGGAGGGCAGGGTCTATCTCTTGCCGAGCTGTTGCTCGCTTCCGCAAATGGACCATGCCCTTGGGGCGACTCTGGGCGCTGACGGCTCAGCCAGTAGCGAGTTCGCGCGCTCCGTGCTGGGTGAGGAGGCCGCAGACGGCCAGCGCGGTCGTCGTGGCGTCGTCGCCGGTAAGGCGGGTGTCGATCGCGACGCTCCCATCCGGGCTGAACGCGCGGGCGCGAACGGTGTACGTGCTGCCCTCGTCGTGGTGGTTGGTGGTGCAGTAGCCCGCCAGGGGGGCGTTGCAGAAGCCGCCCATCTGGCGGAGAACCAGACGTTCGGCCTCTGCTTCCACTTCCGTATCGGCGTGGTGAAGCTTGAAGAGCGCCTTGCGAGTTTCCATGTCATCCTCGCGGGTTTGGAGGGCGATGATCGCGGCGCCGAGCGGCGGACAGATGATCTCGGTGCTGATGCGCTCCCCGATGCGGTGGGACAGGCCGAGGCGCTCCATGGAGCAGGCGGCGACGATCAGGCCCTCGACCTCGCCCTGTGCGAGGGCGCGCAGGCGGGCGTTGATGGGGCCTCGCATCGGCACGACCTCGATGTCGGGCCGGACGTGACCAAGGGCCACCGTCCTTCGCATTGAGGCGGTACCGATTCGGGCCCCAGCGGGTAGCGTCAGGAGATTCAGGTCGGGCTCTCGCGTCACCAGCGCATCGCGTCGGTCATCGCGCGGCAGGTAGGCGGCCATGATCGTGCCGGCCGTGTCGTGCGTGGGGGCATCCTTGAGGCAGTGCACGGCAACATCGACCTCGCCGGAGATGAGGGCGGTTTCGATCTCCTCGGAGAAGACGCCGTTCGCCTCCAAGGGGGCGCGGTTCTGCTCCCGGTCGCCCCCTGCCTCATGGAAGGGGCGTAAGAGCATCGGAGTGGGGCCGAGCTTCGCCATCAGGGGCGCGGTCTGCATGAGGGACATCAGGGACGCGCGAGCGCCGATGCGCAGTGGCTTCACCGAGATTCTCCTTTGATGACATTCTGTCGGAAACTGCATGCTTCTGGTGCAAGTAGGCTTGCGGCTCAACAAGCCTGCTTATGCGAGGAGTTGAGCTGGATGAGCGATGTGCTTCGAATCGGTTCGAGAGCGAGCAAGCTGGCCCGGACGCAGGTCGCGGAGTGGCTTGCCCCGGTTGCTCAGCAGTTCCCCGGCGTGACGTTCAAGCGGGAGATCATCCTCGAAGGCGGGGATCAGGACCGCGTGACACCTACGCTCGCCGAAGTCGCCAAGACTTCCGGTGGGAGCGCCTTCTCCACTAATCAGGAAGCGGCCCTCGTGACCGGCCAGGTCGACGTGATCGTGCACTCACTCAAGGACCTGCCCACCTCCGTACACGAAGGCACTCTCCTTCTGACGACCCCCGGCCCTCGCGAGGATGTGCGGGACGTGCTGTGCGGCTCGACCCTGGAGGGCCTCCCGACTGGAGCCCGTGTCGGAACCGGTGCTCCGCGCCGGATCGCACAACTGCTCGCGCTGAGGCCCGACCTGGACGTGGTGCCGATCCGCGGGAACGTTCCTGGGCGACTTGCCCGGACGACGAAGGGCGCTCTGGACGCGGTGGTGCTGGCCGCAGCGGGCCTGAATCGCCTTGCACTGATGCCGGAGGTGCACGAGGTTCTCGACCCCGCCGTCTTCCCTCCGTCCCCAGGACAAGGTGCGCTCGGAATCCAGGTCCGCGCCGACTCCCCGGCAGCAGTTCTCTTGGCGCGGACCGGAGACGCAAGTGTTGACGCGTGCGTACGTACCGAGCGCGCGCTGTTGGCTGAGCTGCACGGAGGCTGCTCCGTTCCGGTTGGCGCCTGGGGTCGGATCGGCCTTGACGGACTCCTGCACCTCTTCGCCGCTGTGACTTCCCTGGATGGCACACAGCAGGTCACGGCGTCCGGGGCGGGGCCGATCGACGACCCCGAGAAGCTCGGTGCCTGTGTCGCGGCAGACCTTCTCGCCCAGGGTGCGGCCGGCATTCTGAAGTCGATCAGGAAGCCCTGAGGTCGCGAGCGATCTCAAGGGCGCCGTACGTAACGATCCGATCGGCGCCCGCGCGCTTGAGGACGGTGTACGCCTCGATCAGCCCCCGCATGTCCCGACCACCCCCGGGGCGGGGATCGGTCAGACGCAGGAACTCCCCGGAGACGGAGAACGGCATCACCGGAACGGGCACCTTGTCCTTCAGGTGCACGAGGGTGTCCACCGTGTGGAGGGCAGGCTCGGTAAGGAGCATGTCCGCGCCCTCCTCAACCATCTCCAAGGCAACATGGACGGCCTGCTCCGGTTGCCGCGGATTGATCTGGAAGGCCCGCGCGCCCGACCGAGGGGCCGCGCTCATCGTGGTCCGGTAGCCGTCGTAAAGGGACGACGTGAAGATCAGGTGGGGCATGAGGGCGACGTCGGTGTGCCCAGCCGAGTTCAGAGCTTCCCTGACGGCTCGGACCGAGCCCGGAATCATTGCGGCCGGGCCCGCGATGTCTGCGCCGGCCTCGGCTTGCATCACCGCCTGGGCCGCCATGACTGCGGTGGTCTCTTCGAGGTCCATGCGGCCGAGGGTGTCAGCGAGCCAGCACTCGCCCGAGTCGTTGTGCGAGCACACGCAGGTCTCTGTGAGCACCGCCATGCTGGGGCGTGCCTTCTTGGCGGCCTTGATGCTCCGCGCCATCAGGCCGGTCGGGGACGCTGCCTGGGAGGCGCGGGCGTCCCTGATGCGCGACCCGGCGAAGACCTTGATCGAACGGACACCGAGATCATCCAGGGTGGCGACAACGTTCGGGATCTCCTTCACGGTAAACGTCGGCAGCGGGCCGGTGGCCCGCGCGTCGTCCTCGCGCATCAGGAGAACCATGGTGAGGTCGGGCGGGGTCAGGTTGTGGCCGCCGAGAAAGTTCCGGACGGCTAAGCGGTGGGTGGGCACCAAATCCTCCAAGTTGAGGTGCGTCGGAGAGTGCCTCAGCGGCTGGGAGTGCTGGCCAGGGCCAGAGCGAGCACCAAGGCGCAGACGGCGACGGTGTAAAGCAGAACGGCAAGTCGTTGACGCCAGCCACGTAAGAGCCAGCTCAGCAGCCGTGCGGGCCGATTCCGGGCGCCGGTGCTATTGGCTGAGGAACTCGGCGGCTGCGGCAGCGTCAATGGCGACGCCGACGGGAGCCCAGCGACCGTCCTCGTCGCGCTCCAGGAGCAGGCGAGGCTGGTCGGGTGCGAGGTGGGAACCGCCGCCCCCGGGGATAAGGGGCAGGGCGCGGCGGGTTCCGGTGATCCAGTGGTCTGAAGCACGGCGCCGGTCTCGGCGATCCATCCAGCGCTCCAGGGAGTTGCGGCGTGGTGTGGGGTCAGGTCCCTCGCCGTCCACGTCATCCCCTATCGCCACCTTGCCCCGGGCAGCAAGTTCCCGGGTTCGTCCAACCAAGGTGTAGCAGCTTCGGGGGTGATCGTGAGACCGAACCGGGTCAGTCCAGGGCGGCCCTGGGTGCCCCACCAGTCGAGGGCCGCCTCCACTGCATCCCACAGGCGGCGAGGGCCGTTCTGGTGGACAACGCCGGGCCCGCACTCGTCGGGCCAGCGCACAGAAGCCCAGGACCGATCCGTGAGCGAGTAGAACCACGCCGCACGTGTTCCACCGTCTTCGCGGTACACCGTGTGGGCGACGCGCGGGACCGTGAGGGCGATGGCGAACTCGGCATCGGTGTCCGTAAGGTCATCCGGTTGAACGCCCGTGCCGCTGGAGCCGGGCCACGCCTTGACGTACTCGGCATGCTCCGGCCACGCCGTGCGCTGCGCGCGGGCCTTCATGAACTCAACTCCGGCGACAAACGGACCGGAAGCGGTTCCGTCCGGCCGGACGGTAAGACGAAGTGCAGCATCACGACTGGAGTAGTGGGTGCCGTAAGGGGCGACGATCACGCCTCCCGAACGCGCCTGCTGAATCCAAGGCGCGGGGATGGTGCGGACGCCGAACGTGCAAAGCAGCCGGTCGTACGGGGCATTGGCGGGGTGGCCGGCAAGGGCATCCCCTACAGCGACCTCGGCGTACAACCCGTTTGCGCATAGGCGTTCACGCGCAGTGGCGGAGACGGAGGCGTCCACGTCGATGGTGGTCACGTTGCGGGCACCGCAGCGATGGGCCAGGAGGCCGGCGGTCTCACCGGTGCCAGACCCCGCATCCAGCACCCGCATGCCGTGGTCGGCGTCCAAGGCGCTCAGCAGGCGAAAGACCACCGACGGCTGCGACGAGGAGGACGTGGCTGTTCGGCCGGGATTGCCCCCCCGATGGTTCCCATCGTCCCACTGGGTGACGATCGACAGGTCGGAGTCCGCAAACCCGTACCACGCCCCTTCGTCCTCACGTCGATGGATGCTGACCGTGCTTGCGGTGGCGGTGGCGACCGGGTCCTGGGGTTGGTTCGCGGGCACGAATACCCACATCTGGTCAGGAAGGAATGAGGCCCGGTCTACGGCCGCGAAGGAGGGAGCCCAGTCCGAGGAGAGTGCTCCGGATTCGATGAGGCGGCGCCCCAGCTCAATGCGGCTGGGGCGCCCCTGGTGCGCGGTCGAGATCACTTGCGGTGCGTCCCAGATCCGGGCGGGGTGGCGGTGTCCGGGTTCGGGGGCGGGGGCGGCGGAGCGGGCTGGCCGGGGGGCGGGGACGGGTTGGACGGCGGGGGCGGGGGCGGGCTGTGCTTAGCCATGAGACTTCCTCTCGGTAAACGGTGCGCTGGTGCCCGGACGGACGCCAGGGGCTGAGGGCCCTGCGGCCGGGGGCGCGCCCCCTCGAAGGGGGACATTCACACACCCGGGCGGAGGAAGCGGGGGTGCGGGAGGGGGCGCGCGCCAGGGCGCAGGGAATTGCCGGCTAGACCCACAAGGGGGCTTCGAGTCGTAGCTCCTTGCGGGTTTTGATCACCCGCAGATCTTCGGGGTGTTTGGCGGTCTTGGTGAGCCCTCCGCCGCCGTAGCGGGGCCGGAGGATGACGGCCCCGCTAGCAAGCCGGTCGGTGTAGATCCAGCCGCCGGGCTCGGGCCCGTCATGGACGAGATCACCGATCCTCGCGGCCGTCACGACCGCCTCCCTCTGCGAGGGCTTGACCGCCATCCAGGTTGGGGTGCTGTCTCGCGGCAGACGCGCCGGCAAAGAAGGCGCTCACGTCGGTGTATGTGGGGTACTGCTGGTCATGGCTGGTCATCGGTACCCCGCCGGCATGTCCGGGGCAATGGGGCGAATGGGTTGGAGTTCCTCGACTTCGGCGGTCCACTCACGGCCCGAGGCGTCCAGGGGTCGCATGTGTGCGACGGTCCTGATCAGGCGATTGCCGATCTTTGACCGGTGTTCCAGCACGAGGCCGACGGTCCCTTTACGCCCGGTTGCCAGGTGGGCAACCTCGCGGCCGATCAGCGGGTGAACGGTGATCTCGGCCAGGTGGTGATCGGGAGCCCAGGTCACGTGTCGGCTCCAGCATCCTCCGGCTGACCGGAGGGCTGCGCGAGACGGGTAACGGGAGCACTCCACCCGTCGCCGCCGCCCTCGGGAACGAGGTGGTGAAGCTCGGTGTCGTTGTCCTCGGGAAGCCCGACGACCACTCCGATTACCTCTCGAAGGGTGTCGAAGGCGAGGTCCCCGCGCTGAGGGCTCCAACCCGCTGCGGCGTCGGCAAGTTCGCGACGGCGTACGCGGTCCTGGTCAGTACGACGCGTAGGTGTCATGTGACAGACCGTAGGAACTGTGGATGGGGTGAAAATTCCCCTGAGGAATACCCGCAGTTCAGCGCAAGGAAATTGGGGGTGCGCGCGTGTTGCGCGGACCCCCAATTGGCCTCCAGGTAAGTCGTGTTCACATGTCGATGTGGAACCGGCTCGCCATCAGCCGTTGTGCCTCACGGGTCGCGGAGCGTTCGGAGTGCAGGATCTTGCGGAGCGTCGCTCGGGCGACCGGGTGGTTCGTGACCAACTCGCGTGCCAGACGCTCTGCTTCGGCCAACTGGGTGAATGCCTTGTCGCGCTGGTTCTCCCACATGTATGCGCGGGCCAGGTCCATGTGATGGTGTCCGCGACGGGAGTTGGGGAGGGTGGCAATCTGCTGGGGGTTGGCCTGTTCGTTGAGATCCAGGGCGTTGACGTGGTCCCCCATCTCAAGCTCCACCGCAATGCCATGGATGGTGACGTTGCCCGCGCTGAAGTTCAGGTTGTAGCGATCGAAGGGCCGTTCGGCCAGGGCGTCCATGCGGCCGGCAGCTTCCTTGGCGTAGCCGATGCGGGTGGCGGTTTCAGCCCGATTCCCGGCTCTGGAGGCGGAGACAGCCGCACGGAGCTGCGCCGCGCCCCACACGCTCAGGGCGAGGGGGTCGCCCGCCTCGTAGACATCCTGAATGCCGAACAGGGACTTGTCTCCCAAGGCCAGGGCGTCGTCGTAGTCGGCAGACGCCCACATGCTGGATACGCGTACACCAGCGGCGACGGTCTGCATTAGCGGATCACCAGAAAGCCGGGCGGCCCACTCGGCTCGTTCGCAGGCCAGGGCAGTCAGCTCCGCATGGCCTAGGGCGCTGGCGGCGGTGTGCGCGAACTTGCACAACACCGCGTACATGGCCCACGCGTCTTCCTGCTCGCTACCGCTGGCGACCTCGGCCAGGGCCCGACTTTCCCGCAGCAGATCAGGAACGGACCTCATGACGGCCGTTGACGCGGCAGCGTCCCGAAGCCGGGACAGGCGCACAGTCTCCTGCCACAGCTCGGCGGCCGGCCGGGGGGTGCCGACGAAAGTGGGGGCCAGGTCGTACCGGCGCAGCTCACGAACAATCAGCAGGGCGGACTCCTGCCAACGGTTCTCGCTCGTCGGGCGATGGTCGTACGGACGGCGGATCAGGTCGTTGGGGTGGCAATGAAGCGCGGCTGCCAGGCGGCTGATCAGCGCGGACCGATCCAGCTCGATGAGTCCCTTCTCCACCTTCGATACCCAGCCCTGGGACTTACCCAGGGCCGAGCCGAGGTCGGCCTGCGTCAGGCCCATCATCAGTCGACGCCGACGAATCCGGCCGCCGATCTCCTCTTGCTCCTCCAGCACGCGGGGCATACTCGTATCCACTCTCCTGGGACGTGAGACCTCACGAAGAGCGTACGGCGCCGGACGCCCCGAGCGATCTGTTCCTGTACCTGCTGTGCTCCAACTCGCCGGTACTGGCGACTGATCCGCAGGGGCGACCCCGAAGTGTTGGCGCGCCGCCCCTTCCACATGGTGGCCGGGGCGGCGAACCTCGTGCAACTGCCAATTCTCACCGAGCCGTGATCGGGAGTTCCTCGTACCCGTCAACGTAGGTGTCCCCGTTGAGGTGTGCAGCGATCTTCCCGACCCCCCGCTCGCACCGATACCGCGCTGCCCTGGCCGTGACCCCTTGCAGGGCTCCAGCCTCATCGTCATGCACGTCGGCGCCGTACCGGAGCAGCAGGGCTTGACGCTCGGCCAGCGAGAGGGGGGCAGTCGCCCAGCCCCGCCGGATATCGGCGAGGTGGGCGAAGAGGATTCCCGCGGACTTCTTGTCGATGCTTCCCTTCGGCATGTCGGCGTCAGGGGCCGTGGGGTTGCGGATGCCGTAAGCGGCCTCTACGTCCCAAACGGCCGGCAGGAGATGTTCGACGAGTCGCCGGTCATAGCCGCTCACCGCTCACCGCTTCCTGCCGCCTGCTGAGCGGCTTCGTACGAGGTGTGGCTGACACGGTGCCGAGCCTCGGTAAGCCAGCGGTCCCGGAGACGCTGGGACACCCAACGGTGCAGCAGGCCGGGTCCGGACTCGGAGAGGATGCGTCGGACGTCGGCGGATCGCTCGGCGCAGACGAGGACGGCTTCCTGGACGGCGTCGTCGTACTCCAGCGTCAGGCCGTAGTCGCGGGCGAAGCCGCGGGCGACCGCCTTGGCCACGCTGTCCACCTGGGGCTCGGCGAGTACAGACCAGTCGGCCGCCATAGCTTCGGCTGATTCGAGGTCGGCGAGATTCAGGGTCATCGGACCACCTCCTTGACCGGCACCTGGCCGTCCTTGGTCACCATGACCATGAGGCCGGGTGCTCCGACCGTGCCGGTGCGATGACGCCACCAGGTCGACTCGGACTCCATGGCCGGGACCTGCGCGAAGGTTCGGGGACCGTCGGTGTCGATCAGTTCGTGGTGGAGGTGGCCGGCAAGCAGCAGATCGGCGGTGTGCATGGCGGATGCCTTGTTGAAGGACTGGCCCTTCCACCATTCGAAGTGTCGGCCAGAGCGCCACTGGTGGCCGTGTGCATGGGCCACGACGGTGCCGGAGCAGTCCACGACGACCGTGAGTTCGTCAGAGTCCGGCACGTAGATCTCTACGTGGGCGAAGTCGTCGCCAGCGAGCGCTAGGGCCTCGTTGACGGAGATCAGGGCCTCGGTGTCGTGGGAGTCGTCGTAGCGGGTCACGCCCTTGCCTCCCGGCCGTACCGCTTCACCATGATTACCGGGTACGGCAACCACCGTGAGGCGGGAGACCAGGGGCGAGAGCTTCACGATGGCGTATGCCATCAGGCGACGGGTGAGGCGGATCTGCTCCGTGAGGGTGAGCGAGGTCCTCCAGGTGTTCGCACCGCCCTGACTCACGAAGCCCTCTACGTGATCGCCGAGCCAGGCCATGTGGACGTGGTCGATGCTGAAGCGCTTGCGGTATTCGGAGAGCAGCACTGCGGCTCGATCGATGCATTCGATCGAGCGGCGGAGCGTCCCTTCGGGCCCGTCGCCGTCAGCCTTGCCGAACTGCATGTCGCCGATCGCGATCACGTAGGACCACTCGCCCTCGGCGCGCTGGGCCAGGCGTACCGGCGGGGTGTAGTTGTCGAAGACGGTGAGCAGCTCGTCGACGCTGGGTCGCTCGGCAACGGCATCCTTGCGCCGGCCAAAGTTGAAGCGTGCGGAGACGCCCGTCTCGCCACCCGGCATCGTCCACTCAGAGGAGCGGAACGCCGTGACCTCCCACTCGGCCGGATCGAGCTGGTGCGCCCGAAGGACGTCGGCCGCAGTTGATTCGGAATCGATGCCCTGGGGGCCACGGACGGTGACCTCTGCGGTGTCTCCGGCCACTTCAATCTGTCGGGTGTAGTCCCGCTCGGGGTCGACCTGGCGGGCCGGGAGGGAGGGGCCGACCGGCTTGGAGAGGAGTTCATCAAGCAGGGTGTCGCTCATGGGCGGTCACCCCTTCCTGGCGCAGGCGGCGCCGGTAGGTGCGGATGGTTGATGCGGACACCTGATGCCCGTGTCGGTCGAGAGTCCAGACGAGGTCCTCGGCCGCCGTGTCCTGGAGGAGGTGGCGCTCGAAGGCTGCACGTTCGCGGCCGTCTAGGGCTTCCCAGATCGCCATCAGGCGGGGACCAGGGGAGCCCGGCAAAGGGCTGCTCATGCCGCCCCCTGGTCAAGCTGCTCGACGGCTGCCGTTGCCAGGGCGGCCACCTGGATGAGTCCGGCGCGGGCGGTCGCGGAGTCCGCTGTGGCGATGGCCGCATTGAGTACGGCCAGGAGCTCGGCGTCCCAGCCGGGGTGGTCGGCCAGCGAGCGGGCGAAGGCGATCTCGGCCCAGCGGTCGGCTTCGCGGCGGTAGTGCAGGCGGGCCCGATCGGGCCGGAATCCTCCGCCCAGCGGGCGGTCCTCTTCTGGCAGCGACTTACGCTCGGCCCGTACCTCGGCCAGCACGGCCGTGGTTGGGTCCGCTCTCCGCGGCTGCCGCTTCACGGTGGGCTTCTCGGTCACTTGGACTTCTCCTTCTCGTAGAGGTCGTAGAGGGCCTGGGCGCCGCCGGCCTTGTAGGTCTCGGTGACGTCCCCGGCCCGCAGGCGTACGGAGGCAGCGGTACGGAGGCCTCGGCTCACCTTGGCGGCCATGCGCGCCCCGCCCTCGTCAGGGTCGGGCCAGTGCCAGACGCGGGAGAATCCAGCGAGCATCCGACGGTGTCGACCGAAGAACATCTCGGCGCCGGGGGCGCCTGCGGCGTGGAAGCCAACTTTCCGCAGGATGATCCGATCGAGTTCGCCCTCGCTGAGGTGGATCTCGTCTCCGGCCTGGTGAATGGAGTCGACTCCGTAGATGCGGGGCGGATCGCCGGGCATCGTGTTGTACTTCCCGTGGCCCAAGGCGCGGTGGTCGTGCTCTTCGAGGCAGCGGAAGCGGACGGTCAGGGTGTGTCCGTCGTGCCCGAGGTAGGGAATCGCCAGCATTCCGCGGTAGCGGCCGTGGCCGGGGAGAGGATCAGCGACGACGCCAAGCCGGAACGTAGCCACCTCCTCCTCGCCGATCCCTCGCTCGGCCAGGTAGCGGGCGGCGTCCGCCGTAAGAGCTGCCTGATAGGCGTTCGTTGCCTCCTCCAGCATCGTCCGCTGGGAGGCCGAGAGAGGCCGCAAGGGTTCGCGCTCCGACAAAGGTGGTGCTCTCCTTCTGCATGATCAAGTTGTACGAATCGCCGCCGTGGCCGCAGCTGTGGCACTTCCAGAGGCCCTTGTCCTCGTCCACGGAGCACGAAGGAGTTCGATCCTCGTGCAGCGGGCAGGCGACCATGCCGGTCCGGGTCATCGAGACCCCGTAGTGCTCCAGGACTGCGACCAGGTCGGGCTTCGGCCGGTCGTCCTCGTGCTCTTGCCGGCCGATGTCGCGAAGTCTCATGCGACCCTCCGTCCACGAAAGTAGGCGTCCTGCTTGTCCCATCCGAGGTCGTCGAGCCCCTCGGGTTCGGACTCGGTCAGCAGGTCGGAGAACTCCCTCGCCAGACGCCGGTGCTCGGCCATCTCCTCGAACTGCCTCACCGGTCGACCTCACGTGAGAGGCCGAAATACTCGGACACCGTGGTGAGGACGTATGCGTCGCGCCAGCTCGCACCACGGCGGCGGACGACGGCCACGGCGTCAACGCCGGAAGGGTCCAGCCCACGATGGCGGGCGTAGTTGTCCCGCTCGCGCACGGCCTCGCGGACGAACGTACTGGGCTCGAAGACTGCGTTCTTCGCCTCGATGATGAGGGGGCGCCCACCTGGTCGCCGGACGATGTGATCGCCCTCGTCGTCCTTGCCAGTGAGTCGGAGGCGCTCGATGTCGAAGCCCGCCGCTCGTAGCTGGTCGCGGAGCTCCGACTCCCAGTCGGCTCCGCGCCGCTTGTTTCGGCGGTTCCGCGCCGTTACATCAGTCAACTCTTACATTCCTCACTGCTTCAGAGCGTCGAGCGGCGACCACTGGCGCGGGGCGAGCGCGGAGAAGCGGGTGATGTCGGGGTGGCAGCGCAGGGTGGCGTACCGCCGGGCTGTGGGATCGGATGGCCCCATGCGCTGCTTGATCACGGCTATCCGGTATTCGAGGCTCGACGGGTCCAGCGCCACGGAGAGTGAGAGCTCGGGCTTCTCGCTCAGGCCGCCCTTGACTTGATCTCGGGACGGCGGAGCCCACGGATCAGACTTTGCCTCCCACGACTTGTCGCTTGCGTGATGCAGCACGATCACGGTTGCGCCAGTTGCTCGGGCCAGCTCCGTCAAGCCCGACATCACGGCCATCTGCTCGGTGTAGTCGGACTCCGAGTTTTCGAAGTCCATGAGGTTGTCGAACACCAGAACTTCGGGATACGCGTCCCAGAGTTCGATGTATGCCTCCAGCTCCTCATCCACGGCCTTCCACGCGATCGGGCTCCCGAAGGAGAACGTGATGCGCGAGCCTGCTAGGGCGGACAGGTACTCCTGGCGGTGCCGGCCGCCTGCCGCCATGCCTGCCTCGACCATCTCGGTCGTGTCGCCGGTAGCCATGCTCGCCAGACGGGAAGAGGCGGTGAAGGCAGACATGTCCGCCGAGAAGTACAGGGTGGGAAGGTTCATCTGGGCGACCCAGTAGAGAGCCAGGCCGGACTTCTGGGTTCCCGACCGGCCCGCGATCATGATGACCTCGCCCTGTCGGGGGCGGCAGCCGATGTTGTAGAGGGCCTCGAACGCGGCGATCCGGGGAAGTTCGCGGCCCGCTTCAGCGTGGAGGGTCAAGGACCGTCCAGGGGTGAGCACTTGATCGGCTCCAATCGTGAAGGGGGAGGGGGCGACGTCGAGGCCGCCCCCTCCTGTTGGCCGATCTGTCAGTCGAACGTGGGCGCTGCGGTCACCGCGGCCTCTACGGCCTTGTCGCGCTGCTCGGCGTACGCGATGACCTGGGTCCGGATGGCCGAATCGTTGACCTGGCGCCAGACCCAAGCGGGATTGGCGCCGGGCTTCGTCGGCGGGATCTGAGCGACGGTGACAAGCACGGCGCTGCCGACCATCGTTTCCAGGTCACGAGCGAGGACGGTCTGTTCGATCCGCATCCCCTGCGAGACCTCGGGGGTCAGCGACGAGAGCTGCTCCGGGGTCCGGAAGATCGATACGGTGCAAAGGGCGCTGTCCTTCGGGCCGTTGGGCGTCGGGCGCTGTCGGTCCCACGCCGAGACCTCAACGAGGATGGCGACGGCATCGACGGCCTCCTTCGGCTTGAACCAACCGCCGGCCTGGGTCGGGATGTTCTTCAGGTTCAGGGTCACTAGTGCTGATCTCCACTCTTTCGGTGAACGGGGTAGGGGGTGTGGGGGAGGCGTCGGGGCTTCAAGGGCCCGGCGGCGAGGACGACGGCGACAGCCGCGCCGAGCAGTCGACGGCCCATCACGACGCCTGAAGTGCTCGGCCGCGCGCCTTCCAGGCGTCCATGACAACCGGCTCCGCGAAGGCGGCCTGATTGGCCGCCCAGAGGCGGCGCAGCTCATCAGCGGTCTGGCAGGAGGCGATCTGCTCCAGAACGGCGGAGGCCGGGCTGCCGGTGGGGCTACCCTGCGGCGCGCTGGGCGTCGGTGCAGATGCCTGCGGGACGACGTGGGCACCCAGGCCGGAGGTGATGGCCTCCGCGCTTCTGGCGAGCTGGCTGACCTCGACGAGGATCTCGTGGAGAGTAAGAGAAGTTACACTCTTACTTTCAAGTCCAAAGAAGGAGCCGAGCCCCTCGCGAAGGCCGCTGGCGGTGCCGCTGAAGGCGACGTGCGGGGCGGTCTGCCCTTCCCCGCATGGGACTTTGATGGTGATCGACAGGGCCTCTTCGGGCATCGCTGTTCCCCTCGTGTGGCGACCGGGCCTCCCCGGTGTGTAGTTACACTCTATCAAACGTTCCGCTGGGCTGGACTCCCGAACGCGGCGAGCGCCCCCCGAGTTGCGCGCATCCGTCGGATGTCACGTGCGAGCAGCGCGGCCTCCCATCCGATCCGCAGGTTCGCCCAGTACAGGGTGCACTGCGCCTCCCCTGCGGGCAGGTGAATGATCACGCCCCAGTCCCGGCTTACCTCGGCTGCTTCGGCGTAGGCGGTCGCGGCCTCGTTGGCCGGCACGGAGGTCTTCCGCCACGCGGCCAGAGCCTTCTTATCGCGTCCGTCCACGGGGAAGCGGGTGTGGTCGTAGCGCTCGCCATGGGCGTACACGGCGAGCTGGCTGGCCATTTTGAGGCCGCCGTACTGGACCGATCCCGTCTTCAGGTCTCCGATCAGGAGACCATTGAAGTGCCGGCCGTCAGGCCCTGGGCCCGAGTAGCGCAGCAGGCGATCGAAGGTTCCGCCGACGCCGAGCTCGTCCACGACGACGAACTGCTCGATGGCCACGGTGTCGAAGCCGACCATCGCCATCTTGTACGCGGCCATGTCGGCCAGGTCGCGGTTGGATGTGCCGAGAGGAAGGGGCTCCCCGCGGTCGACGGCCTCGGAGAGCGTGTGCAGGTGGGTTCCGTGCTCGCGCTTGCTATTTGCTCCAGCGAGGCTCACGGCCCGCTCGGCAAGCTCGTCCAGCACCGCCTTGTCTTCCCGGCTCTCGCAGTTCAACTCTTTCACTCGCGCCACGAGAGCTGGGTCGCGGGACGCACCCACGAGGGTCATGCGGGACTTCCAGGCGGTCAGGGCGGCCTTGTCTTCGATGCAGTCGATGTACGTCGTCGTCCTCGTCAGGGGCTTGGGCGCCCCGCCGGCTTTGGGCACGACAAGAGGGCGTCCCCACCCGTCCCGAGGGACAGCGGGGGCCGGAAGGTCGGTCAGAGTCAGAGGCAAATTGGGCTCCCAGTGGCTATGCGGCGGTCTGTAGGTAGAGACGTACGGAATCGTCCGCGAGCAGGGTCGGCTCGCATTCATCCTGGTCAAGCAGTCCGAGGCCGCGCTGCTTGGCGACCTGGAGGATGCGGCGCAGGTGGTCCGGGGCGTGATCAGGGCTGACCGTGATGTGGCAGTCCGTCTGGTCCTCGGTGACGTGCAGGGCGACGCCCGGCAAGTACAAGACCTCGGCTCGCCTGATCGGCTCGGCTTCACACATGGAGACCGCCCCCTGGCCATGCATCATCCGACGGCTCCTCTCCCCGTGCCGGCGCTTCCCCGCGCCAGCGGTCGAACGTTCGTGCGAGCCTAGATCCTGCCCGCAGGGCTACCCTCTGGTCAACCCTTGCAAACCGTACTGGACCCAGGGCTTCCGGTCGGAGTGATTTAGACCCCTTTTCGGGAATTGCAATAACCTTTCATTTCGCCACGCGAAATGAGGCGGGTCTCGTTTCGCGTGATGAAACGAGGGGCGATGTGGGCCCGTTTCGCCACGCGAAATAACGAGATGAGCCCTTCACGGGACGCATAAAGTGGTGGATACACCTAATCAAGTAAAGGATCAACATGCGAGCGATTGTGATGACTCAGGCGGGCGGCCCGGAGGTGCTGCGGCAGATGGAGGTGCCAGACCCGAGAGCCATCGCAGGCCACCACGTGGTGACCGTCTCGCGGTCCGGCGTCAACTACGCAGACATCCACGTGCGGCAGGGGGACTACCTGGCGCAGGTCGAGTACCCGATCATCCCGGGCAATGAGGTCATGGGGACCCTGCCCGATGGGCGCCGCGTCGTGGGCCTGTGCCAGGGGGGCGGGTATGCAGAGAAGGCGGTGGTGCGCCGCCTGCTGACCTGGGAAGTCCCGGACGACATCAGCGACGAGCAGGCCGTCGCGCTCACCCTCCAGGGCCAGTCCGCCTGGCACCTGCTGCACTCGGTGATCAGGATCACAAAGGGAGATTCGGTCCTGGTGCCGGCCGCCGCCGGAGGTGTCGGCTCCCTCGCGGTTCAGCTCGCCAAGCTCGCCGGAGCCCGCGTCATCGCTCTGGCCGGAGGGCGGGACAAGGTGGAGCTCGTCCGCGGGCTGGGGGCCGACGTCGTCCTCGATTCCTCAGTGGACGGGGACCTCGCCGCCCGAATCCTCGAAGCCAACGAGGGCCCTGTGAGTGCCGCGCTGGAGATGACGGGAGGCTCGGTCTTCGACTCAACTCTCGCTGCCCTCGCCCCTCGTGGCCGCATGGTCGTTTACGGATGCGTGTCCGGGGACCGCCGCTCACCGTCGATCACGGAGCTCATGCAGAAGTCGCAGTCGGTATCAGGGTTTTGGCTTCCGAACCTGTACGGCGTTCGATACGCGCTGCGAGATTCTATGGCTGCCTTGTTCGAGGCCACGGCGCGCGGAGATCTGCGGCCTGTCATAGGCCCCTGCTACAACAGTGGTGAGGCGGCAAGGGCGCACGCGGACCTTGAGGCCCGACTGACGACAGGTAAGGTAACGATCAAGCAAACCCGGCAGTAACATCGATCTCTAAGCCCGCGCTCCGCAAAGGCGCAGGCTTGGGATCACAGGTATTCGTGGCGTCGCCGGGGAAGGCGGCGCTGCGTTTTGTTCAGGGGAAGTAATGACCACGGCCAAGGGCACGGCGCACGGCAAGCGAGTATTTCTAGTCCAGCGAGCTTTCGCTGACCTCGACGGTGACTGTCACGGACCTGCGGCTATTGCCAAGGCGACAGGCCTCGATCGGGCAACCGTTTACCGGGTCCTTCAAGATGGACTTGCGGACAGAAATTTCGCCCAGGTGAAGGAAAACGGTCGCCAGCTCTACCGCCTTGGCCCCGGCGCGTTTCGGCTCTCGATGCAGGCGCTTGCACAGACCCCGGACGAGGAGATGACGCATGCCGTCCTCGACAAGCTCCAGCGGTCTACGGGAGGGCTGGTCGCCTACTACGCGGTTGTTGGAACCCGACGCATCTGCACGGACTACGCCATCGGCGACTTCGACCCGAAGTCCATCGGCATCGACCCGTTTGAGCTGGTGAAGTACAGTCGCTCGCTCCGTACGGGAGCCAGCGGGAGGGTGATTCTCGCGCACATGCCGGCGCCGTTCCAGGAGCGGGTTCTTGCCGAGCAGGTGCCGGAGGGGGTCGGCCCTGGCGTCATCCGTGACAACGAGCTGCTCGTCGACTCGCTCAGGGACATCATCGACTCCGGCTTCGCCATCGGGCGGCAGGAATGCATGAGCGGCTGGGACTCCGTAGCCGTTCCCGTGATGTGGGACGAGACGATTCAGGGATCGCTCCTGCTGTGGATTCCTGCGCTGGAGATGCCTGAGGATACGAGCGGGCTGGTGGCCGCGACTCTCATGGCTGGGGACATGCTGAGTCGAATCGCCTCGGCTCCGCCCAACGCCTCTGCTGCATAAAGTCAGCGGGCCACCCCAGTGCTTCCGGGGGTGGCCCGCTGACTTCGTCTACGACGCGGAGCCTCCGCTGCTTTTCTTGCGGGGCTTCGCGGGGTCTCCCGGGAGAATCTCTCGGACAATGTCGGTGTCAGAAGTTTCCCGAGGAACCCAGAAGAAGCCGTCTTCGGTCGTGGGGTCGTAGTAAATGACCGCATTCGCCTGGATTAGATTCTGCTTCCAGGCGTCCAACCGGCTCGCGTCGTTCTCCGAGAGAGGCGGCAGATTCTGATCGCCCTTCTCAAGTGCGCGGCGCCTCGCCTCGAAGCGGAGCATCACCAGGTCGTAGTGCCATCGATGCCCCTCCTCTACCTGCCAGGGGATCAGGTCGTCGTTTCGGGTAATGCGAAGCGGCAGGCCAGCACGGTTCCTGTAGACCGCCCAATATCCGGGGTCCGTATCGACTCGGTACTTCTGCTTGTACTTCGCTACCATCCAGGCATAAGACTTGCCCTCTTTGAGCCAACGCTTTGCCTCGTCATGGTTCACGACTTTGCTCGCACGGCCCATGTGTCCACCCTTCCCTGGCCTGGCGGTCCTCCTCTGAGTGCCCGGCCGTTGTTGTGGCAGCAGGCACGGCTCTACAGTGGCATGTAATAGTTGGACGAGTCAAGACGAACAAGGAGACGTAAGGGTTGTGCTGATCGAGGTAGAAGTTTGCGACGTCTGTCGACGGCTCGGCGTCCCGGTCACTAGTTACACCATTACGGAGACTGAGAGTGGCCGCTCGGTCGTCACGGTGCGGTGCGGTGAGCATGCCGCGCCCTTCGAGGAAGTGCTCGGCCAACCGGTTGAGGCGGTAGCCGCCGCCGAGACGCCGAAGCCCCGGCAGGCCAAGAAGGCGGCGACCGGCCGGCAGCCCAGAGGCCAGCGGGCGGAGCGCCAGGTCATGACGCGAGAGCAGATCGACGCCGCGAAAGCTGCGGGCAAGGCGTAAACACCGGAAGGCCCCCACCAGCCGAAGCTGGCGGGGGCCGTGATCATTAATTGACGCTGTCCGATTCAGCCGGGGCGACTACGCCAAGGGCGGTCATGATCTGCACGATCACCGCTACCTCGGGACTGTCCGCGTAGACGATGGCCGCGACACTCACCGCGACACCGATCGCGGCCAGGATCGCCCCGGCGCGAGTCCGGTACCGGACGGGCAGCAGACTGACGAGACCGAGGGGCCTGGAGCCCGGCTTCAGAATCTTGCTCATCAGCGGCCTGCCGGAGCCATCAGGCGGGACCAAGTGGACGGGCCCGGGTATCCGTCCGCATCAGAACCACTCCAGCCCTGCGCCCGCTGGAACACAGCGGTGGCTGCGCGATCAACCTCGGTGAAGCGCGGTCCGGGGCCCTCCTTGTAGAAGCGGCCAAAGCCGTGGGCCACCAGGCGCTGACCGAGCACGGTCACGGCAGGGTGGGACTTGCCCAGGACAAACGCGCTGCGGCCCGGGAACGGAGTGCTGTTCCCGCCGTCGCCACCAGTGCCGCTGACGGGCATGCCAGCCTGCACCCAGGCGTAGAGCCGCGGGCCGGGGCACTCGGTGGCGAACCCGTCCTTGTGGCCCTTCTTGGCCAGAGTCCGGCCGGTACGCCGGCACGCCTCCTCGTACAGGGCGCGGGCCGAGCGCAGGGCCGCCACCGAGGGGGACTGGTCGCCGCCGATGGCGATCTGGACACCGAAGCCGCTCACGTTGTGTCCGGGGCAGTGGGCGCCCTGGAGGGTCCAGCCGCGACCCTCGTAGACGACGCCGCTCTGGTCGATGACAAAGGAATAGCCGACTCCCGCCCACCCCTGGGCGCGGTGAGTCCGCTCGATCGCCTGCGGAACCGCGTTGCCGGTCCGGGTGACGGGGTCACCGCCGTCGTAGTGGATGAAGAACTCGGTGCGCTCACTCAGCGGCACGGTGTCGGGGGTGCCGTTCCACGGCTTTGCACCCCAGGTCGAACGGGAGACGATGTTGATGCTCAGGATTTGCTCCTTGGTCATGACGAAGGCCCCGTCCGGAGTTCCGGCGGGGCCTGGTAGCGATGTGGGTCAGTTGGCTTCGGTGAGGTGTCGATCGAGGCGCCCAGCTACGGCCAGGCGCTCAACACGTTCGTGGGCGATCTCGCGCCGCAGGGATGAGAGCTCTTCGGCGTGATGTTCCTGGCCGTCGAGGACCCGGTCGAGACCCCGGATGACGCGATCTACGTCATCGCGGAGGTTCGTGGTGTGGTCGTTGGAGACCTGCTCGCGGGCCTCCTGGGCGTGGTCGCGCACCTCGGCGAGTGCGGCACCTTGGCGGCGAACGAGCTCGACAAGGACACCGACCAACGCCACCAGGACGGCCCCGGCTGCCGAGATCAGGGCGGCCTGAGCCGTAGGCGCGAGGGCTATGGTCACGGGGCCTCCGCGAGCCGGCCTTCGAGGGCGGCGAGCCGCTGCTCCAGAGAGGTGATGCGCCGGGACTGGTCCTGAACCACGGGCAGCAGAGCAACGCCGAGCAGGTCGTACCGGAGGGCGTCGATCTGCCCCTCCTCGTTGTACGTGACGATCTCGGGGAGGGTCCGTGCGACCTCCTCGGCGATCAGGCCGTACTCGTTCTTGCGAGCATCAGGCTTGTCCTCGGTGGGCTTCCGGTCGTAGATCCGTGGCCGCAGTGCAAGGACACCCTCGGGGCGGATCTCGATGTCCCGGACGTTCTCCTTGTAGCGGATGGAGCTCGTATTGCGGCAGAAGGTGCCGTCGCCCTCGACCCAAACCGCGTACCAAGTGCCTGAGCCGCTGGCCGAGTTGTTGTGGGGCTGTTTGGAGCCGTTGGCCCAGGAGATCGTGCCGCCTGAGTCCAGGTACTGACCGTGCCAGTGGTCTGTCGGCGGGAACTGGCCGGGCTTGCCTGAGATGTCGTTCCATCCGTGGGAGTGCCCGGAAGGGGGGAACGTGGTCGGTTTGCCGGAGACGGCTGCCCAGTCGTGTTGGTGCGTCGCAGGGGGGTATGAGCTCGGCTTTCCTGTGACCTCGTCCCAGTCGTGATCGTGGCCCGCCGGAGGGAAGGTGCTCGGCTTGCTTGTGACGGACGTCCAGGAGTGCGCATGTGTGTCGGGCGGGAAGGTGGTCGGCTTGCCGGTGACTTCGCCCCAGGGGTGGGTGTGGGGTCCCGGGGGAAGGGTCGCCGGGGCGTCGCTGATGTCCGCCCACTTGTGCCCGTGCGGGCTCGGGGAGAAGTTGCTGGGCTTGCCGGTCAGGCTGGACCAGGAGATCGGCGGGATCAACGAGGTCCAGGCGGAGCCGGACCAGTACTCGAAGGCGTCGGTGCTGGTGTTGAGGCCGACCTTGCCCAGGCGCGGTGACGTCGGGCGGGTGGAGGTCGTCCAGACGCCGACGGAGCCACCAACGAACCGGCGATCAGGAGCGATGGCTGCTGCGGCAATGGTTGTGACACCGGCGCCGACGGTCACGGTCGCGAGTGGTAGCTCGTAGATGCCGGTGTCGGTTTGGGTGAGTGTGGGAGCTGCCGCGCCGGCCGTTCCCTGAAGGACCGCGAGCACGATGGAGTTGGCTGCCGGGTCGAGGCGAAGGATGATGCGATCGGTGCGGGTCGTCGCCCCGGCCGCCGCGATGGGCAGGGCCTCGGTCGCGGTCGAGAGGACGGCGTGTCCGCGTAGGACGGCGAAGCCGCCCGTCACCTTGACGGTCATGGCGGTGCCGTCGGCGCTGGTGAAGAAGTTGGAGGCGGACGCCGAGGCTGCGATACCGGAGTCGGCGAACTCGCGGAAAAGCATGCCGAATTGGGATTCGGAAACTGCCTGTCCATCGAAGGGGTATGAGGTGATGGCCAAGGGTTCTGGGTTGTCCTTAGTGGTGAGGGATGGGGCCGGGCCTGCCGGACTACGCTGATGTGCCCTGGCTCTCGAAGGCGACCTTGCGCCACGGGGTCCATCCGCCGCTGTCGGCCCCAGTGCGGAGCCACTCCTCGACAGTGGTCGGGCTGAGGCGTAGCCACTGTTGGGAGGCGAAGGTGCTGCCGGACGGGCGGATGGTGCGGAGTACCCCGAACCGTCCTCCTGCGCCGAACTCCCACCCTCCATCGGTGGCCTGGTCGGAGTTCATGGTGAGAGTGGAGACCCCTGCGGGGTAGGTGCTGGGCAGCGCGGCTTGGGCCACGCCCGCAGGCGGAAGGATCGTGTCAAAGGCGCCCTGTCGCCAGGCGCTCCAGCCTGTGGACCTGTTGCCGCCCCGGTGCCACTCTTCATGCGTCGTGGTCGCGGCGTGTACGCGGCTCCAGGTCTGGGAGGCGTCCCCGTTGGCGTCCTTGATGGTGCGGAGGAAGCCGTACTTCCCGCCGAAGTCCCAGCCTCCGGCCGTTGCTTCGGCTGCGGTGAGGTAGAGGACAGACGCGCCGTTCGGGTAGTCGGGCGGTGGCGCGACCTGGGTGAAGCCTGCTGGGCTCAGCTCCCGGGGGCCGGGAGGTACGGGCTCCGCCGTGCGTTCGAGGGAGGAGATGCGGGAGTCTGCGGTCTGAGCTTGCCGGGCGGCAGCTGCATTGCGGTCCAGGGGCACAGGGTCGCCGAGGAGAGCTCCGGCCTGGAAGCCGCCATCACCGGCTTTGATGATCATGCCCGTGACGGGTGCGGTCAGTTCCCGTCCGCCTGCGATCACGGTGACGCGGTCGCCGAGGCCCCAGTCGATGCCCATCTCCATTGTCGAGTCCTCGACCGGGACGGCCTGCACGGCGGTGCCCGTGAACCCGGACTCGGCCAGTACCTCCTTGCCGGCCTGGGCGAGTTCGGCAGCATCGTTGGTATTGCGCTGGTCGACGAAGCGTTCGATGCGTCGGCCCCAGGCGGATTCAGCAGCGATCGAGGTTGCATCTTCGACGGGCAGGAGGGTTCGGGCTTCCTGCTCGCCCTGGCCGGCGACGATGACCCGCGTGGCGCCGGGGGTGGAGACGGCCACTCGCTGACCGGCAAGCGTGCCTGCCGCAACGTCCAGACGGACTTCGCGGGTACGGTCTGCCGTCGCCGTGGTCTCGAATACCAGATGAGAACCGCGCTGCACGATTCTGAAGGCGAGGCTAGCCGGGGCGGCGATCTCGGAGAGGAGTTCACCGAGGGGCGGAAAGCGCGCCGACTTCGTGGTGACACTTCCGCGGGCGAGGTTCACCCCCATGGTTAGCGACAGCCGTCGTCGGGCGGGTGGCGCACTGGGTCCGACGTTGGCGGCGACGTAGGCGTGCATCAGGGATTCCGCGGGCCCGGTGCGGGTGTCGTGCCCGACCTTTTGCTTGGAAACGTCCGGGTTGGAGGGCTCGGGCCAGGCCAGCATGTCGGAAAGGATCAGACTGTCGGTGACGCCGCTGAAGACGATGGACCCGCGTCGGTCCTCGGGCGTGGCGGCGTGCTCGTAGGCTGTCATGGGGCCCGAGGCCAGGACGTCGGCGGGGCCGGTGATGATCAGGCCCGATCCGGGGGTCAGCAGTACGTCGGCGAGTTCGTGTTCTGTGGGCAGGGTGAGGGTCCAGGACCCGACGTTGTTATGGGTGATCTCCAGGCTGAGGGTCAGGTCCTCAGGGCGGATCAGGCCGACACGGGTCAGGTCGGCGCGGCGGACTTCAACGGTCAGGTCGGACAGCTTCAGTTAGATCACCATCCATCTTCGGGGCCGCCAAGAGCAGGTGACACGGGATGCGGTGGTGGCGTCGAGGAGACTGACACCAGCGCTGGAGATGCCGGGTGGAAGAGTCCAGAAGCGGGGTGCCGTGTCCAGGAGGGCGTACCTGTTCGCGCCCTTGGCGTCCTTGACGGTTCCCGCACGGGTATCGATGATCAGGCGCTCGTCCGCAGCGAGGATTCCGGTCCATCGGAGAACCTCGCCGCGCGGGGAGACGAGGGTGAGGTTCTTGCCTGGCCCGACGATCTCCCAGGTCGGGTAGGCGTCCACGTCACCGGGGTTGTCCACGCTGATCTCGCCGATGGCCTGGCTGGAGGCGACTGGCAGAGAGGCCAGGCTTGAGAGAAACGGCCTGGCGGAATCAGCGCCGATCCGCTCCGTCGAGATGACGGAGGAGTGGAGGTACGGATCGGGGGCGCGCAGGGTGATGGTGGTCTGCACGTCCAGGCCGCCGGCATACGGGTAGTCGCCGCCACCGACACGGACGACAAGGGTGGACCACCGCACGCCCTCCTCGTCGATGACGACCAGGCGGCAGGGGCCGGACAGCATGCGGGCCAGCCGCGAGACGAGCTGCTGGAGGTGCGCTCGGTCCCTGCCGACGATGTCGAGAGGGAGGTCCATCTCTCTGGGCAGGACGCGTTGGCCCCGGTAGCGGGCGCCGTCTCCCGCGCCCTCCAGCCACTGGGCAGCGACGGGAGGCAGACCCAAGCCGGTCATGCCGGCCAGGGCCTGTATCCCGCTGCCTGTCTGTTCGCCTTCGTCGAGACGCAGGGTGTCAACGTCGTTCTCCAGTACCAGCGTCACCAGCCCACCATCCGAGCTCGGCTAGCCGCGGCGAACAGGTCCTCCTGCGAGGAGAGGCTGTTGCCGGGTGCCGCGTAGTAGTTGAGGATCTTCGTTGTGCCGCTGGTTGCAGGGGGTGCCGCCAGGGCGCGGCCGACGGCAGCGGACAGGCCGCGCACCGCACTGGGGCGGGTGACCGTCCCTGTGTCGACCAGGTCGTCCACCGCGCGGGCGACTCGGGGCCGCTCGGCGGCGATGCCCTGGGCGAGACCTTGTCCGATGTATCCGCCCAGCGTGGCGAAGACCCTGCTGGGGGAGTGGATGCCGAGGGCCTTCTTGATCGCATCGACCATGGCGTCCGCGATCTTCAGCATCTGCTTCTCGATGTCCTGCTGCTTGACCTCCAGTCCCTTGACGATGCCTTCGGCGACCGCGATGCCGTTGGCGTACATGGCATCGGAGGCGGTCTTACCGGCCTGCTTGGCGTACTTGGCGAGCTGGGCCTGAAGGGCGTTGATCTTGGCAATGCCGTCCTTGCCGGCCGCAGCAATCGACTCCGCCGCAGTGAGCCCGGCCTCGGGCCCAGCCGTGGCGATCTGGTCGATCGCGGTCTGGGACAGGCCCTTGGCCTTGAGCACGGCGAGTGCCTTGGCGAACCGCTTCGCCTGATCGACCGCCTGCGTCAGGTTGGTGACGATCCCGCCGAAGGAGCCGTCCTTCGCCTTGGTGACGTCGCCCGTGTCGATGATCCGGTCGACGACGCGGCCCGCGTAGTCCTGGGCTTGCTTGCGGAGCTGGACGAGCTTGTCGCGCGCCGCCTCCAGTCGCTTCGAACCCGCCTCCCACTGGGCGGCGAGTTTCAGTAGCTGGGTACGGTCGCGGGCGATGCGGTCACGCAAGCCCTGCGAGGCGTCCTTCGGGATCTGCGAGGTGAGGTTCTGGAGAGAGTCCTTCACCTTGCCGTACTGGGATTCCAAGCCCTTGATCAGGCCCTTGATGATGATCTGGCCCGCCTCGTAGAGAAGGATCTTGTCCTTCTTCGGGGGGCCCTTCCAGTCCTTGAACTTCGAGGTCAGGCCGCCGAGGGTGTCCTTGACCGAGCCGAACATGGACTTGATGCCGTCGATCAGGCCGCCGATCAGCTTCTTGCCCGCGTCGATCAGAGCCGATCCGATCCCGCTCAGCACCGACTTGGCCTTGCCCGGAAGCTCGCTGACCGTGCGTACGACCGTGAGCGTGCCGTCCTTGACGGCGTCCTTGATGCCGTCCCAGGCTCGGGAGCAGAGGGTCTTGATGCCGTTCCAGGCGTCGTCCCACAGGGACTTCAGGCCTGACATGGCGGAGCTGCCAAGGGACTTGAGGGTGTCCAGGAAGGAGTTCCACAGGCCCTTGATCCCGCTCCAGATGGAGGACGCCTTGCTCTTGATCGCGTTCCAGGCGTCGTCCCAGAGGGTTCGCAGTCCGGACATCGCGGATCGGCCGAGCGAGCCGAGGAGGTCGAGGAATCCGTTCCACAGGCCCTTGATCCCGTTCCAGATGGACGAGCTGAGGGACTTGATGCCGGTCCAGGAGCCTTCCCACAGGCCCTTGAAGAGGCCGAGGATCTTCTTGCCGACGCCGAGGATGCCGATGTTGATGAGGATCAGGAACGCGCCCTTGATCCATTCCCAGATGCCGGATACGAAGGACTTGATGCCGTTCCAGACGCGTTCCCAGTCGCCTGTGAAGATGCCGGCGAAGATGTCCCAGACGCCTTTGATCATCTTGAGGGCGCCTTCGAAGACCATCGCCACGCCGTTGATCGCCTGTGTCAGGGCGTCTCCCAGCAGCTTTGCGATGAAGACGATGGCCGGAGCCAGGATCGGCATCAGAAAGTCGACGACAGCGGTCAGGACCTCAAGGAGGGGCGTGACCGCTTCGGCCACCCGTGCCAGGGCGTCGGCGAGGGGTGGCAGGACCGCCGCGACGATCTCGGTGATGACCGGGATCAGCGGCTTGATCACCGCTTCGAGGAGCTGGAGGGCTACCTCAATCAGCGGGCTCAGCGCGGCGGCGACCGTCTGGAGGGCGGCCGAGACGACGGGGATGATCGGGGCCAGGCCCTCAGCCATCGCCGAGATGATGGGCTGGAGCCCTTCGGCCAGCTGAACGACCAGGGGTGCGACCGCCTGGACGGCGGCGGTCAGCAGCGTGCCTAGCAGGTTGACGATCGGGATGATCGCGGGGGCCAGGGCCGTGAAGGCTGTGGCCAGTGGCGTGATAACCGCAGCTACTAGCGGGCCGAGCATCGCGGCGAAGGCCCCGACGACCTGCATGAGAGCGCCGAGCGCTTGGCCGACGGGGGCCATGGCCGGCGCGAGGTCGGCAACGGCAGAGCCGATGCCGTTGAACATCGCGCGGATGCCGTCGGTGACTGCGGGCTGAGCGAGCGCCGATGCGATGGCGTTCAGCGCCGTGCCGATGATCCCGCCAACCTGCGGCAGAATCGTTTCTGCAAGCTGGGCGAACTCCGCGAAGAGGTTCTTGACCGCCGGACCCGAGGTCGAGGCGATCTGGCTCATCGCCTCGTGGGCGGCACGGAAGACGCCGGTCAGACCCTCCTGAAAGCCCGCACTGTCCACAGTGCTGTGGATGCGCTCCAGGGTGCCGGCGAGCATGCCAAGCGAGGAGCCGCCAGCAGCCTCGGCCGCACGGGCGATTCCGGCGAGGATGCCGCCCGTGTTGTAGAGGACCGAGCCCAGATCCTTCAGGGACTGGATGCCCTGGTCGATCTCGGCCTTGAGCCCGTTCTCGCCCTTCCGTTGAAGGAAGCCGTCGAACTTCTCCGAGATGGAGACGAACCAGGTGGCCAGCTGGGGGAGGTAGCTGGTGCCGACCTTGCCGAGGGTGGCGATGATCGACGCGAAGGTATCCGTGCCCTGGGTCGCGTTGGCGATGGACTGGGACAAGTCCCGGAACATCTGGTCCAAGGCCGGGGAGAGCGAGGTGCCGAGGTTCGTGGCGAGGCTGCCGAAGAAGCCGCCCAGGGCGGTGGCAGTGTCGGCGACGCCTGTCCGAAACCTCGGGAGCAGGTCGTCGACCATTGCCCTGATGGGCTGTTCGGCCTGCGCCCAGAAGTTCGTACTGATCGTGTCCTGGAGGCCGGCGAGGGCGCTCTTGACCTCCGGGATGACCTTGTTGAAGTCCTTGAAGGCGGCGATCGTTATGCCAAGGCCGACCACCATGCCGCCGAGCAGGCCAGGCAGGAGCAGGCCGGCATAGCCGATTTGTGCGAGCGATGCGGACAGGGCGGCCAGGTTGGAGGCCGCGGAGAGACCCCAAGCCGCGAGGCCGGAGATCGCGACGGCAAGCGATCCGATGATCGGTACGTTCTTGTCGAGGTTCTTCAGCGTGTTGCCGAGCTTTTCGAAGATCGAGTTGATCACTCGGGCGCCGCTGAGCGCGGCGAGCGCGGTGCCGACGCGGGCCACCGCGCCGTTGTCCAGCTCGGGAAGGATGGGCACCGTACGAGGGCGGGTCAGCACCTGGAGACGGGCCGAGACCGCAGCGCCGGCCCCGTTGGCGATGTCCAGCTCGACCATGACCTTCAGCGGCGAGACGTCGCTCGCCCAGTCGTTCAGCTTGCGCTTTACGTGGTCGGCAGACTGCTGGTCGAGATCGAGCTCAACCTTCCCCGTGGCCTTCAGGTCGTTGACCTTGAAGTCGATCTTCTGGGAGTTGGCACGGTGCTGGAGCTCGCGCGCGGCGTTCCGTATGGCTGTTGCCATGCCGTCCGTGGATATCGTGGTGTAGAAGCGGATCTTGCGCGCGTCCGACTGCCGGTTCCGTGAGTTGATCTTCCGGAGCTCTTCGATGAACGCCTTCGAGGCTCCGGACATGTCGATCTTCGTGCCGACCTTGAGCTTGTCGAGCTGCTGTTCAATGGTTTCGAGCTGCCGCTCGGCCTGTCGACGGAAGCCGTCGGTGTCGGGGAGGACCCGGATGGCCACGCGGCCGATCACCTGCCCTGCGGGCATCGGTCACCTCCCTTGGAACTGGGCGTAGAGCTGGGCAACGGTGACCGCCGGTCGCTGCTGGGGCTGTGGTGTGGTCGCCTTGGGGCGCGGGTATTCGGGCAGCTTGGGGGCCTTGCCCTTCGCCCACTGGCCGGTCGCCCTCGTGTTGGCGTTGAGTGCGTCGAAGAGATCGGCCACCAGGTGGCGGTCCTGGCCCCAGCCGAGGAACTCCCGTCCGCCTGCGGCGAGCGCGACCGTGAGGGAGGTGTCGGGAAGCCTCCGCGCGAGAAGAAGGACGAGAGCGGGGGAGGGGCCTCGGCCCGCGATGACGTCGGCGAGGTCAACGCCGTAGTGCAGCCGCAGGTCGGGGTACAGGCCCTCCCCGTAGTCGTCGATCAGGCGGCAGAGGCCGAGGCTTCCCCCAGCTGGGTGCTCCGGCCGTAGGCGTCGAAGATCTCGGCAAGGAGCGCGAGGTCACCCGAAACGGCCTCAAGGAGCGCGTCCGCGCTCGTCGGGCGCTCGGCAACGAGACGGATGGCCTCGGAGAGCAGGAGCTCCTGGTCCGCATCCTCGGCGCTCATGCGGTCCTGGAGCTTGGCCAGCTGGTCGCGCCGCTCCTTCGGGAGGCGAAGGGGGTTGAGTAGACGGACGGTCTCGGCGCCGAGGTCGATGTCGGTGGAGCCGTATCGGGCCTCTGCGGCGGTGCGGATGTCGTCGAGGGAGTACGAAGCCATGGGGGAGGACCTCCGAGGTAGGGGTGCTGGAATTGATGAGGAAGGGGGGATCAGGCGATGCCGGCGGCCCAGGCCGTGCCGATCCACTTCACCTTGGAGCCGTCGCCGAGCACGACGTGCTGGCCGGTGGTCCAAGCGGTCGCGGGCGAGGCAGTGACGCCGGTCAGCGCGGCGAACTTGGCCGGGGCGCTGGCTCCGGACGGCGTGAAGCTGCCGGGAGTGCCTGCGGTGGCGCCCGTGGCGATGGTTCCGCCGAGCGGGGTCACGGCGTACGTCCACGAGTTGCTTCCGTGGACCATGGGCTTCACCCCGAGGGGCAGGCCGGCCAGGCTCTCCGTGTCCGCGATAGACATGTCGTCAGCCCTGTAAATCTCCGACTTCGGCGCATAGAAGGCGAAGTGGTTCTCGCCATCGACGAAGACGGCGAGGAACGCGGCCTGGGTGGGGACAGGCTCGGCCGGCACACCAACGGAGCCATCCAGCAGGATTGGGGCGTTGGCGCCGAAGTACAGCTTCAGGGCTGGGGTGTCGAACTGCTGGAGCGTAAAGGTCATCTGCTCCGTGCGCTGGCTGTACTTCGTCCGAAGGGACTTGTTCTGGAGGGTGCCTATGGTGGTGGCCTCGCCGCCCTCGGAGGTGAGACCGAAGAGGTCTTCCAAAGAGGTGTGGCCGACGGCAGACCACGGTGAGGTGGGAACGAGCAGGTTGTCCGGCATCGGCGTTCCGACGGGGGCGGTGAGGTAGTTGCCGGTGCCGACGACAAGGGTCGCCGAGTCGTTGATGGGCAAAGAGCGGATCCTTCTTGCGGGCGCACGCGAAAGCCCGGCCTGCCGGGGAGCGGGCCGGGCTGGTGCCGGGGGTGGTCAGAGGGGGAAGGGGCGGGCGCGCGGCTTCCGGATCGTGATGTCGAAGATGGACTCGTATCGCCACACCCCGGTGGGGAGGTCGGCGTACTGGACGGGGCCGGTGGCCGTGGCCCAGTCGGAGGCGCGGCGTCCGGCGGAGTTCATCTCGACGCGGGTGAGGTGACCGCGACCGGGCACGACGACGTTGTTGAGCCAGGCGTCGCGCAGGACGACGCGTGTCGCCTCCGACAAGATCGCGGCGTCCTGGTCGCCGTCGGGGTCTTCGGCGAAGCAGTTGACGACGACCCGGGCAGAGTCGGTGAAGCGCGTGTCGCCGTCCCACGCTCCGAAGCTCGGGTCGCGGCGGACCAGGACGAGCGGAAAGCGCTGGTTGCGGTTGATCAGGGATTGGACGCGGATACCGGGGAGGCCCTCGCGGAGGACGGCAAGGAGGAGGTCCTCAACCGGGCTGAGCTCTGCCAGGGCCTTGATGGTCGGGGGGATGCCGGCCACTAGTCGACCTTCACCTTGCCCTTCCGCTTCTTCGGCAGGTGCGCGGCCGTGGCCAGGACGTAGAGGCCGTCCATGGGCGGGACGGCGTCGAGGTAGTCGTTGCCGTCCTTGTCCGTGCGGACGACAACGCTGGCCTGGCGGCCGTACTCGATGCTCAGCGCGGCTTGCTGGCCACGCTCGTCGGAAAGCACGACGAAGCGGTCTACTCTGCCCTCGTCGATATCGATCCGGGCGTGACCGTCTGCACGGTGCTGGACGAGCAACTCCTCCGCGCGAACGGCGATCTCAAAGGTGCGGACGTCGAGCTCCGCCTGAACGGCTTCGTTGAGGGCGAGGATTTTGGTCAGCTTCCGGCCGCCCACGCTCTTGTAGACCTTCGCCATCAGGGCCGCTCCCGAATGTCGATGCTCCAGTGCCGGGCGCGGCGGTCTCCGTGGTGGTAGGCCGGAGGCGAGACGATGTCCCACTGGCGGCCCGCGTACTCCACGCGGGACCAGAGGGTGACGTCGTCAAGGTGCGGGTCGACGATGAGCCTCACCACGTTGATCTGCTGCTGGCCGGGCACTTCGGCTCGGGCCGAGCGCTGCGGGATGGCAGCGACCCGCACCTGATGGGGGCCGTCCGCATCCGCGACCACGACCTCGTTTCCGCGGTTGTCGGTGATGGTGGTCGTCTTCCAGATGCGGGCGGGTTGGCCGCGGCGACGTTGGATGCTCGTGGCGCCTCCCTTGTGGGCTCTCCCGTTCAAGTGGCCGGAGTAGCCTGCGAGGTTCGTCGTTCAGAAGGGTGTCCAAGGATGTCAGACCAGCACGAGATAGCCGACTTGATGCCGCTTTCGGTGGCCTACATCGGGTACGCCCGAGCGGTCATCAGGCTCCGGCTGGCAGTAGAGGGTGCACGTCCAGAAGAGGACGGGATCGTCGTCCTGGCCACAGCAACGGAGGCGCTGTTCTGGGCTTGCGCGGTGGCAGAAAACCTCGACCACGACGACCCGACGTACGACCAGGCTGACAAGTACGGGAAGTCCGTCGTGCAAGGCGCGCGTTGGGCTCGTAACCAGGCCACACATCAGCTGGCCTTCGTAGTCGCTGACGCGGGGGGTAACGGACTGAGCCGCGTGGTTTGGCGCCCCGTGGATCAGCTGCCCGAGGAGCGGCAGGAACGAGCGGCACAGCGGAAGCAGTACAGAGCGAACCTTGAAGGAAAGCCGATCTTGGACACGTTCGCCACTATCAGCGGGTTCTTCGCAAGCGAGCAACTGCGTGTCGGGTCACTTCTTCAACGAGCTACCGGCAGCGAGTCGATCTGAAGTCGTTCACCACGGTGAGTGCTCCGTCCCGTACAACGGGAAGGGGTCTCCGCCGTAGTCCACCGGAACGGGGCTGGCCCGATGGGGGCGGTCCCTCGTGCCCCACGCGCTGACGACGACGCTGGTCAACGTCGGGCGGCGTCCGCCGAGATCCTCAAGAAGGCGGATTTCCTCGCGGGTGAAGTAGACCGTGCCGGCGTCGCGGCCGTGGGCGTCGGACCAAGCCAGGGTCTCGTCGCCTGCCCGGCTCTGCACGTATCCGTGGGGGTTCCGCACGTAGCGGGCAGCCGCCTTCAGGACCAGCGTACGAACGAGCCGAGGGACCGACGCCTCCGGCCAGTCGCGACCGTAGGTCACGGCAAGGTCGGAGGCGTCTTCAAGGGCTGCTGTGGCGATGCGCGCTTCGTCGTCGTCGAGGTCCCAGTCCAGCCGGGCTTTGAGCGCGTCGAGGGTGGCGTACGCCATGAACTACGCGTTCGCCGGGTCGGTCTCCGGCTTAATGCCGGTCGGGGTCCACACCTTGGCGTCGCTGATGCCCGTGATCTTCGCCAGTTCGGAAGCCGCCGCCGGGTAATCCGACTTGCCGTCGAGCTGGAGCTTGATCCCGCGCACGAAGTGCTCCTGGGAGCTGATGATCTCCTTCTCGGCTACGTCGTCCCAGCCGACCAGGACGTCGGTGACGCTTCGGAAGCCGTTGTAGGTGTTCACGACGGAGCGGTCCTGGAGATACAGCGAGTCGTAGTCGCGAATCCAGCGAAGGGCAATGCCCTCGAAAGAAGTCGTGGCGCCGTACGGAACGGACTGCGGTACGGAGGGGGCGCCCGAAAGGAAGATGAAAGCGGAGGATGCGAATGCGTAAGCCGTGTCTGCCGGAATCGTCTGGTCGACGACGATCCTGAATCCGAAGCGCTCGCCAAGAGTGGCAGTGCGAAGTGCGGACTCGGCGATGGAGTCGCCTACGTTCTGTGCCAGGTTCAGCTTTTCGTCGGTCAGAAGTGCCGACTCGAATTCGCTGCCGACCAGGAGGTAGCGGCTCTCCTCCGGAGCGTGAAAGCGGTTCAGGACGCGGCGAGCCTCGATGAGGGCACCGCGCAAGTTCTGCTGGACGTTACCGATGGTGACGTTGTAGTTCTGGCCGGTGAGGGTCTTCACGGCGCGCCGCTGAAGGCCGCGGCCGACGGCGCGGACCTGCGGGCGCAGGAGCTTCGACCAGTCGGTGATGTCGAAGTCATTCTGCTCGTCGGTCAGCTTCACGGCTGAGTAGGAGTTTCCGCCGAAGGTGACGGCGATCTTGCGTTCGCTGTACTCGTCGAACTGGATCGGCTGCGACCGGTCGTTTCGGAAGGCGTAGTCGTGGAAGGGGAGGACGCCTTCAACCTTCACGGAAATGGTGTCATTGTCCGCGCCCTTAAACTGGTCAACACCTTCCTTGCGGAAGAGATTGGGAATGATGAGCTCCTGCTCAAGCATTCCCACGGCCGTGTTAACGAGCTTCTGAGGCTTTACTACCTGGTGCTGAGCGGTGGGCAAGTGATGCAACTCCGGGGGCATAAGGAAACCCCCGGTCGCGTGACGCGGGGGTTAAGGGGAACGTTTGTGCAATGCGTTAGCTGCGGCGGAAGCGCCGAGCGAGAGCGCGGGGGTCCATCTCTCCGTCGTCATTGTCGGACGGCGTCAGGCCGCCCCCGAGCTGCTCGGGCATCTTCGGGGCGAGGAGAGCCTGCAAAGCCTTGGCATCCGCCTCCAGCTCCTCCACGGTGGTACCGCGCAGACGGCTCGTCAGCTCCTGGGGCAGGTCGTACTTCCGGGAGACCTGGCCAACGGTGAGTGAGTGCTCCAGCTCCGCGTTCTTCGCCGTTACTTCGGCGAGGGCCGCTTCGAATTCCTCAGCGGTCTTGGCATTGCCGAGCTGGGCTTCGGCGTCCCGGAGTCGGGTGCGATAGGAAGCGGCCTCGCCCCGGATCTTGCTGAGCTCCTTGCGGGCCCATTCTGGGAGCTCGTCCTCCGGGGTGCCGGCCGGTATTTCTGCGGACCCAGCTTCGTCGGGCTGCTGTTCCTCGGTCGGGGCAGGGGGCTGTTCGGACAGGGTCACGCCTCCGGGGGTGTGGGGGTTGTGCGCCGCGCCTCCTGGGCTGCGGCTCGTTGCTTCTGTCGAATAAAACGCCGCCAGGCGCTCACGGCGCTCTTGCCTGTGTGGCCCTTGGTGACCTGTGGCCACTGGGCTTCGTACTGTCGCGACAGGGCCGTCAGCGCGCTCGACTGGTACTGATCCCGGTTCCAGACCGGCATCGCGTAGCAGTGACAGCGGTCGTGGTAGCGGTCGCCATCGTTGAACGTGGCGGACTCGCGCGACTTGTAGACAGGGCCCCGACTGATCAACATGGCGCACCAGCCGCACGGAGTACCCGTGCGGGAGAGGCGCACGTAGCCGAGAGCCCGGCCGTCTCGTCGCATGTGATTCCAGGTTGCCGATCGGCCACCGTTCATCGCCACCCGCCCAGCCGCAGCGGCCTGTTGGGACCCTGACTGGCGATGTGCGTCATCGCGCTGCCGGTCAGCATCCCGGGCCGGCTGCCGGTCGTCGATCGCGGATACACGGCGGCGCAGGTTCTCAGTCCCGAGGGCCTCCAGGACCGTCCGGACCTCTTCCTCCGCCTCTCTTTCGATGCGCTCCTCATCTTCGTTTAGACGATCGAGCTCCTCGACGAGCACTCGCTCCCAGTCGTCGCCTTCTTCGTCGAGCACCTGCTCCTCATCAAGGTCGGGAGCCGCCTGGGCTTCCTCGTCGGTGTGGCCTGACTCGCGGCCGGAGCCAGGCGAGGCTTCCCCGGGCTCGCCGGTCGCGGCCTCGCCTGGCTCTGTGCGGGGTGGTTCGTGGGGGCCGGCCAGCGCGGCGAACTCGCGGCGGAGATCGCCGAGGGTGACGTATGCAGGCTCGGGGTGATACGGGTCGGCCACCGTCGTGCCCGTCTGAAGCGCACGAGCCAGGCGGTAGTACGCGCGGGCCAGGTCGCGCGCCTGGCGCCTCCGGCTCATCACGAGCGTGATCGCCTGGCGCAGCCAGCCCCCGGCAGTCGCCCCCCGCTGCACGACGGGTACCGCGGCCCACAAGGCCAGGGCATCCGCCGTGGTCGCGGCGCCGATCCGGGACAACGCCACGCTGTAGGCGACGGACACCTCTTCAGACTCCGCCTGCCTCGTATCCGACATCAGGCGGCTTCCGCGTAGGTATCGCTTCGAGAATCCGTAGTAGCGCGGGTGAGGGCCGAAGCGAGCTGTCCGACGGAATCTTCGTCCTCGGCCAGCTCCTCCCAGTCCTCGAATTCGGTCTGCGTGACACCAGGTACGCGGCGCCAAAGTCCCTTTGCGGGAATTCCAAGCTGTTCACGAAGCTTGCCCAGCGCGTCCGCGGCCTGGGCCAGAGAGCGGGACTCCATATCCCGCCAGATAACATCGCCCTGATAGTCCTCGGCGCCCATGTGTCCGGAGAGCTCGGCGGCGAGCCGAAAGACTCGTTCCCAGCTTTCCCCGAAGGCTGTCCGGAACTCGGCGATCTTTCTACTCAGGGAAGTTTCCGCAGCCAGAAGGGCTTCAGCGCTCAAGTTGGCTATCTGACCTAGAAGGTGATGCGGTGGGGTTTGGCTGACCGCGGCAAGATGCCGGATGGACATATCGACGCTGTCGATGAAGCCGCCGAGCGGGGTTTCATCCAGGCTTCCAAATTTGACGTCAGGATCCTCGGCGAAAAGGAATCGCCTGGCGTTGTGATTGATCGGAAGTGGTATCGGATTGCCCTGCTCGTCGAGAGTAGGGTCACCGGTCTCCGGATCGCGCTGGATAGGTGGTGCCATTCCCGTTGCCGTGCGCACCTTTACGCTGGCATAGGTCTGAGCGACGAGAAGATCGAAGATCGTTTGATTGATTCGATCCTGTAGGCAAATCATCGGCTCAATGACACCGAGCGTGCGGCCTTCGAGATCGACAAGAGCCGCGAAGCGGGTTACGGGGCACTCGCCAGCGCCATGCCGACGGGCGCGGGACACGGTGATGCTCTTGGCGTCGTCCAGGCTCTTGAAGCTGACCGTGAACTCCTCGCGCGCATCCCACATCCGGGCCCGGCCCAGGGTCTCGGGGGATGGCCAGGCGATCACCGTCAATGCCGCATGCGGAACGTCGTCGTTCGCCGGGTCTTCGAACAGGGCGGCCGTCTTCAGGGCGGAGAGGCCCTTCGTTCGGACCCGGCCCGCGGAATCGCGCTCGGTCACGGTGAAGCTGTGCCCGTACGTCAGCGCACCCCGATAGACGGCTGCCTGTCGGGCGTCAAGCCGAGACCGCTGCCAGTGTGCCCACTCGTCCGAAGTGGTTTCGGCCTGGGCGGGGAGGCCGCCCGCGACCATTCCCGGCCGAAAGCCATCGACGTACAGGGCCTGCGCGGGGGTTCCGACCAGCAGGGGGAGCCAGTTGGAGATGGACCGCTTGGCGAGCAGTCGGTACTCGTCATCCGCCATGGCCGGCATGTAGGGGTCGGCGTGGCGGCCGTGGAGGTAGTCGTCGATCCGCCGTAGGCGGTCACCGTCGCGATTGAGGATCGCGAGGAGCTGGCGTGCGAGCGCAGTGGGGGAAGTCGGCACGGCCACGCGATCACCACCTAAGTTACACTCTTGCAAATTGGTTAAAGGAAGAAGCCGCGACCGGTCCTCTTGCGGACCTTCTTGCCTCGGGCGCGCAGGTCGACCAGGGCCTCGTGCGCGAGCATCAGCGCGGCGTAGGCGTCGACCTTTTTGGGCGATTCCCGGCCCTCTTTGCCGAACGAGATGCCGTAGTTGTTCGTCCTGCGGCGTGCGTTGAGCGCATGCCGGCGGAGTGTGCGGTCGCCGTCGTGAACTAGCTTGCGGTCGAAGATGGAGCGCATGAGGCGCTCGTGCGCCATGGTCGACGCCTTCAGAGACGCGCGCATGTCCCAGCCGATGGCGTCCTTACCGGGAGCCTTCACGGCCAGGCCCTCGCCGTAGGCGTCGGACCACTCGCTGATGTAGCTCTCCCAGAGTGCTACGTCCGCGTAGTACGCCTTCACGTCGAACGCGCGGAATGCCTCGTGCACAGCGCTGTCGACCTGTGCCCGGGGAACCGTCCAATCGTCGCCGCGAGGGCCGTCGGGCTTCTCCCAGATGCCGAGAATGCAGGCGTACATGTCGGTAACGCGCACTGCCACGAGGCAAGTTGAGTCGTCGCGGAGGCCGCCGTCGAACCCCAAAACGATCTCGTCGCCGGGCTGGAGCACCTTCGAGTCGTCGCGTAGGACGTCCCACTCGGCCGGGCCGAACAACGCGTCCTCGCTGGCCACGATCTGGTTCAGCCACATGCGCCGCGAGCGGCTGGGTGCGATCGTCGTATCGAGGATCGACTGAAGGATGGTTTCGACCCGCAGCCAGATGGCGTCACCGCGGATTTTCGGCAGAACGATGCGGATAGCCTCGGGCGTCAGGGGCGTCGCGGGGTGGGCCTCGATCGAGTCGTACATGACGCCGATGTCCGCTGCGCGGCCGTCGAGGATCTTCTCGAACGCTTCGCGCATCTTCTCCGCGACGCTGTCCTCGCCGGGGAGGAACGCGTTCGTGATCGCCAGGTACCGGGAGTCCTTCTTCGTGGCGTTGCCGTCGATCGTTTCGTACATGCGGTCGCCGTTGTTGCCCGTCACCCAGTGGTGGGTCTCGTTCAACACGGTGAAGGTGACGCGCCCGCCTTCGAGCGCGCGAAAGCTGCTGGTCACCGCTTCGAGGCGCTGCCGGCCGCCGTTCGCGCGGATCAACTCCGCGCCTGCTTTGATGCCGTAGGTCGAGATCAGCTTGTTCGAGATCAAGGACGGCATCAAGGTCATGGTGTTGCGGGTCTGATCGCGGCTGACAGCTGCGATCTGAACCCACGCCTGGGGGTGCGGAACGCCAACGGGGTGCCCGTTTTCCCAGTGAGAGAAGCGCGAGGGGCCGACGAACTCGACGAGGGAGACCACGGCGAGGAGCGGGTCCTTGCCGGTAAGCCCCAGCCCTTGAGGCGCTGAAGGACTCCCTTGCGGTAGATGAAGCGGCCGTTCTCGTCGACCGCGTACCACCACAAGACGAAGCGGAGCTGCTCGCGCGTGAAGCGCCAGGGGCCGCCGTCCTCGGCGTTGAGGAACTCTGCGGCCCAACCTGCGATCTGCCACCCGAGAGTGTGCTCGGGCAGCTTCCAGGAGCCGTCGGGTTCCTTCTGCCAGGTGGGGCCGAGGAAGCTCGGTTCGAGAGCGTCGATCTCTTCTGCTGTGAGGGCTGGGATGGGGCTCACCTCCCCTCGGTGGTCGGTCCGTCTTGCGTAGGCGGGACCTCACTAGGCGAGCCCGAGATCCTGCCTGTAGTCGGCGATGGCGAGTACCGCCGCGGATTGCACTTCAGGTTCCGGCTCGTGCAGCTCCACGCGCACGCGGCGCCGGTCCCCCTCGGCGACGAGCAGCCTCTCGAATGCGCTGTAGATCGTCTGGAGCATCTGGCCGCTACGCTTGCCGGCCTTCTTGTAGTACGAGAGGTCTTCGCACAAGGAGAAGGCGAGCGCCCAGTCTGAATCCTGGTAGAAGTCGGCCTGGCCGCTCGTCTTGAGGGAGTCCCACAGGCGCTTCGCGATGGGGTGCCAGGAGCGATCGGCATTCGGCACCTTCGTGGGCCGTGCAACGCCTCGCGTCACGGGCTGAACATCGCTGCCCTTGCGTTCGCGGGGGCGAGCAAGGTCTGACTCGCGGTTGGGTACGGGGCCGGACATCTTGCTCACCTCCAAAGAAGTCATGGGCCCCCGAGGGGAGGGTTCCTCGGGGGCCGGCGCGGCTCGACGGGCTCATGGCCTGGAGCTCTGCGCGGTCACAGCAGGCCCGGGTGGGCCTCGGTCCGACGGAATTTGCGGTCATGGCGTCTGCGGCTGGCCGCCTTCGCGGCGGCTCCTTCGCGGGACGACTTGGCCCGGTGATGCCACCCGCAGAGCGATCTGAGGTTGGCCTCGCGGTGGTCGTCACCGGGCCGGACGTGGTCTACGTCGGTGGCGGGCTCGACACAGCGCACGCCGTACTGATCTCTGGCTGTGCAGCGATGGCCGTCCCTGACCAGGACGCGGCGTCGGAGCTGCGGCCAGTTCGGCGGCAGGCGAAGCCTTCGGTCAGACGTAGTCCAGGACATCAGCCTCCTACGTCAGGAATGACGCAGCGGCGAACAGGAGCTGCGACAGGCGCCCCCGGCAGGGGGCAGCGGCGAAGGAGGCTTCGAAGGGTGGGCGCCGGAGGCGCCCTCGGAGGGAAGCCCCAGGAGGCTTGCCCCTCTACTCATATATACGGAGGCAGCGGCGAGTTCTGGAAGCGACCAGGTGGTGATCGCAGTCACACTATTTCTATGACCCCGAGGGGCACTATGCGGTCAACTCTTGCATTGGAGTCACACTCTGTCATACGGTGCGGAGCACAGAACGTAAACGACCCCGGTCGGTGCGCGAACACCAGGCCGGGGTCTTCACCTAGAGAAGAGACCTCTAGATGCGAGTGCATCGTAACCGGCACGCCACCTCCTTCGTGGTCGTGCCCAACGCCGCCGCACGCCACCGCGGCTTGTCCCTCACAGCCCGGGGCCTGCTTGTTACGCTCCTGTCCCTGCCGGACGGTACGCGGGCCACCATCGACACCATCACCGACCAGGTCGAGGAAGGCCGGCGAGCCGTCGCGAAGGCGTTCACCGCGCTGGAGAGCGCGGGGTATCTGCGGCGGGAACGCGGCCAGGACCCCGAGACCGGGCTCTGGGGTACCCAGTCCCACATCTCTGACCTTCCGATGGACCGCATCCCGGCGGCCGGTGATCCGAATGCTCGGCGCGTCGGCGATTCCCCCAAGGGGATAAAGAACCAGGGAAAGAACCTCCTCCCCGTCCCGACGCCGCAGCAGGCCGATGAGGCAGACGTCGAGGAGGAGGAAGAAGCCTCCGACACGACTAACGACCACGCCCCGGCTGACGCCGAAACGGGCCGGGCCGCCGCTGCGCTTGCCCACCTCGGCGGGATCGAGCCCCGCCTGAAGCTGAGCACAGCCGAGGTCCTTCGCTTGGCACCGCTCGCCGCCGTCTGGCTGGCGGAGGGCCACAACGCTGCGAAGATCACCGCCGCGCTGATGGCCCGCCTTCCCGAGAACGTCGACTCCGCCGCCGCGCTGATCTCCTACCGCCTCAAGAACCAGATGCCCGAGCGGCCGGCCCCGAAGCCCAAGCCGCTTCCGGACACCCGTGACCGCTGCGAGGTCTGCCGGGCACCCTTCCCGCTCGGCCGCCACGGTGAAGTGTGCGCCACCTGCAAGGCAGAGCTCGACCGGGCCGCCGCGCTCTTGGCGGGAACCGTGCCCGCCGAGCCGGAGTCAACGCTTGATGACCTGGCCACCGCCCGGCAGGGCCGTGAGCGCTGCCGCGCCGCCATGGCCGCGTGAGGGGCGAAGTGATGACCAATATGCAGATGCCCTGGTACGCCAAGGCCGTCTTCGTCGGCGGCAGGCCCCTTGTCTTGGTGGCAGCCCTCGTCATGTCCGTACCTGGCGAAATCCGAATGGCAGAGATCGCTGGCTGGCGGGGATGGGTCACCTGGCTCATGCCGGTCTGTGTCTCCGCCTATGCCGCGTGCGCCGCCGTCATTGCCACCCAGCGCCACCTTGCCAAGGCCCCGGGCCGCGTCACTGCCACCATCGGCGCCGGGGTTGCGCTGGCGCTGGCACTGTCAGCTCAGGTCGTGGCCCACCTGATCGACCGTGGGTACATGACGACCTCCGCTCTGCTGGTAGCGGTCGTCTCCTCGGTGCCGCCGCTGGTCGTGGCACACATGCTGCACATGGCAGCCATGCCGGCCGAAGAACTGGCGGCCTGGGACCGGGTGCGGGAAGCCGAAGAGACGACTGCCTACCTGGCGGGCGAACTGGCGGAGGCGCTCGACCTGGCAGGCCGCCAGCTCGTCTCGAAGAGCCACGGCATCGCCAACAGCTACGAGGAACTGACAGAGACCGTCGACGAGCTGACCGCCGACGCCGCCGGCCTGGTCGACGAGATCGCGGAGGAGCTGGCGGAGGCCGCCGCCACGGAGTCGAAGCCCCACCGCCAGCGGGCCCAGAGGAAGGCGGTTTCCCCCGGCGTCGTGAAGAACACGATCGCCGCCATGAAGGCCAGCGGCGAGAAGGTCACCGGGCTCACGTTGGCGGAGCGCCTCGGGTGTTCCGAACGGTCTGGATATCGGTATCTCGGAGAGGCCCAGGCTGCGTAAGGCGGCATTGTTCAGCACGGCTCGCGGCCCGTTTGCCCAGGTGGCAGGCGGGCCGTCGGCCTGTGAGCGACCCTGGAACCGTGGCGGAATCCGAGCTGCTAAGACGTGGCGGTCCGCGTGCGCGTATACCGGGGGTCACCCCCCACCCCTGCCCGGCTCCCGCCTCCGGCTGTCCGCTGCCTGTGCGCTACCCTCCGCGCGTCGTGCAGGCACTCACCCCCCGCACCCCCCAAGGCAGACAGGCGCCAGCCTCAGGACATGGCGGGCAGGGCCCGGGGGAGCGGCAGGATCGGGCCCGGAACGGGCCTCACAGCGCCACTCAGGCCCCTTCTGCGCAGGCTTGAAACACGCTCTGACCTGCGACTTTAGGGTTGGATTTGCAAGAGTGTGACTACTGCCCGTAGTGTTCTCCATGTCGCCACCACGGAACGCCAGTCGCAAGGCAGGCCGGACGGGGTGGGGGCGGCACTCGAAGCGAATGCAAGAGTTGCGAAACCGGGCTCCGATCTACTAGGTTCGGACCCAACGCCAGACCGGGAAGTCGAGAACGGGCCGCATGAGCGGCGCCGCCGATGGAGCGGGACGGCGGATCGCAACAAGCGAATGTAAGAGTTGCGAAACCAGGTCGAGGCCCGCTAGGGTCGGAGCCAACGCCAGACCGGCCCCGCCGGAACGGCACACACACTCCCCGCCTGCTGGCCTACATGCCGCTGAGCGGACAGTAAGACCACCGTCCCGATACCGCCGAGAGGCAGGCGTCGGGGGTGAAGGAAGGGCGACCCCGGCCCGGATGAGAGCGCGACCGTAGGTAGGGCATCCTGCCGCTTGATGGAAGCGCGATCGGACGGCATCGAGAACCCCTTCGGGTACAGCCACCCCAGGTGAAAGGAACGCTGCCCGTATCGACCTATCCAGTCGGTAGCAGTCGGGCGCCGGTCTTCTCGGCTCAACTCGCTGTGCTGCCCCGTGGGATGCCCTGCGGTGCGGTGTTCGGGAGGTCGAAGGATTCGGTCGGCAGGAATGTAGTTGGGGCGCTAGGGCTCACCGTCCATCGGACGGCCGGAAACGGACCGCGAACCTCGAAAGTGAGGCACGCGGACTGCGCGCTTTGAAAGTGAGGCGAGCGGAGCGTGGACGGCAGAACGGTGGACGGTGAACGAGGCGTCGAGTGAGCCTCACCCAAATCACTCGAAATGAACATCCGGCCTGCTGGCCGGGCCTCCCGGACGCCTTGGGCGTAGGTGCGAAGCCACCGGGGGGCGCTGAAGCTGCCCCGATTGTAATAGTTGAACTAGGTCGGGGCGGTTGAAGCCGCAGTGCAACCCGCATTGCGGCTCGAAGTCGGGCGCCTGCCCGGCCTGCGACGGGAGTCAACATGGCTGTGAACCTCTGTAAGGACCACCCGCTCGGCGACCTCTCCTTCTTCGAGATGGCCTGCAACCTGAGCGAGCGCAACTTCGCGATTGCCTACGAGCTGGACGGCACCCGGCGGAAGCTGAAGGGCGCGTCCGACGCGTTCGAGCTCCTCCGCGAGGTGATCAACGACCTGACCACGGATCACGGCCTGGAGGTCGCGGAGCTGGTCGGGCTGCGTGACCACTACAAGGGCGAGGCCGGACGGTGGGAGGGGCTCTACCAGGAGGCCGACCGTGAGGCCGGCCAGTTCCGCGGGAGCGTGCGCGACCAGATCCTGGCCGCGTACCAGGCTGATGAGATTTCCAGGGATGCCGCCAGCGGGATCCTGGAGTCGCTCAAGCTCTCCCCGATCGTCGATGAGTATCGCGCCGAGGTCACCATCACCATCACGTACGAAGGGCTCCAGAGTCGCGATGGTCGCGACGTGATCGAGGCCGCCGTTCGTGCTGCGGTGGACGCCGATGCGCCGAACCTGCCCGGGTTCGTCTGGGACTGCGCCGACGTCCGGGTTGAGGGCGTAGAGCTCGAAGAGTCCGACGTCATCTGAGGTCTCAATGTAAGAGTGTAACTAAGTGGGCGCCCCTGCCGCGCTGAAGGCAGGGAGGGGCGCCCGTTCCAACCGAATCGCGAGGACCATGTACCGCAGTCTCGACGCCCCAACCGAGGACACGCTGGCCGAGTACGCGGCCCGACTCGATGACGCGTACCGCTCATGGCCGTCCTGGTACACGGGGAAGTACGCCAACGAGGACACTCCGACCCACGTGGAGATGTTCACCTGGCACGACGACAGCTTCGGATGGATCGGCGACAAGTCGAACTTCGAGGTGGCCCGCGACCTGATCCGCACGGCGGCTGACGAGGGACGCACGGACACCGTGGTCTCCGACGAGCAGGTGTATGACTGCGGACGCGGTACGAGCGCCTGGGACTACGCCCAGCTCTTCGTCCAGGTCTACGAGGGCGGCTGCCCCGAGGACTGCCCTGGCATCCACGCCGAGGAGTGCCGGCCGGGGTGTGATCCCGGCCTCGACTTCTGCCACGGAGAGGCGTGCGAGGGCGACTGCCGCAGCACCCGTACGTACACCCCGGCCTTTCGTGCGGCCGTCGCCTTGGCCCTGTTCGTCAAGGACGATCACCCGTTCCTGGACGAGGACGACTACTACGACCAGCGCCGCCAGGTCTTCGAGGGGAACCTCGACGAGGCCCTGGAGGACGTGAAGCTGCACTACCCGTACGACTCCGAGGCAGATCACCAGAGCATCGTCGAGCACGCCTCCGACTGCCTGTGGGACCTGGAGTTCCAGGACTCGGACGGCTGGGCTGACTGGGACGGCGTGCGAGACGCGTACGACCACGGCCGCGGTGAGCACTTCCTCGCGCTGGGTCGTGACTTCCTGCGCAACGAGATCTCGGGGCAGCTCGCCCTCATGCCGGCCTGACCTCTCCCCTGAACCGCCACCCCTCCCTGCGCCTCCCCTCCCGGGGAGGGGTGGCTCTCCATCCGAATGCGAGGACACATGCGCACTGCCACCCGCCCGTACGAGGTCCGTGTCTGGAACGAGGTCGCCGACCTTCTCGGACTCTGGGAGATCCGGCGGACCGGCAAGGACCGATACGTCGTCACCTACGACCACCGCGAGGAGACCCGGTTCGACGACCGGGACGACGCCCTGAGCTTTGCCCGCTTCGGCGCCGAGGCCCTCGTTGAGACCTCCCGCCGTGACTGCCTGTGCGAAGGCGATCCCGACTGCGGGTTCTGGGAGCCCCATGGCATCTCCGTTCAGGAGGTCAAGCCCGAGCTCTCCCTCATCACCCCGCCCCTGCTTTGCCTGTAGACGACCCCACCACCACCGGAGTGACACACATGCGTGCCTTCAAGCGCCTCACCCTGCCCTTCATGAACCGCAAGGGCATGCCGGCCGACCCGTCCAGGCTCCGTCGCCTCCTGAATCCCTGGGGTGTCATGCGTACCCACCGTGACAGCACGGTTGTCGCGCTGACCATCGCGGCCGACATCGTCGGCGCCCTGGAAGACGAGCTCTACGTACTGCGGACCGCAGCGGATGACCTGGTGGACCTCCTTGACGACGGCATGCTGGCGTCCGGCATCGCCGAGCACCTGAACTGCGGGGAGGTCGAGCGCCTCGCGGACTTCCTCAAGGCCCACGACCAGTTCCGTGCTGCCGAATTGTGGCTGGAGTGCCACGCCGAGAGCGACGACGAAGGCGACTCCCACTACAAGGGCGAGACGTCTCAGCTCGCCCTGACGGCCTGAGGCGGAGCGATGGTCGAGTGTGACTTCTGCGGCCTGCCCGGCGCCCGGTGGCTCTACGTCCCCCAGGACCGGGCCCGCGTCGCCCTGATGACCATCGAGGGGGTGGTGACGCCGCTCCTGAATGATGGCCGGTGGCGAGCCTGCGAACTCTGCGCACACCTCGTGGACACGAACGGCATGGCTGGTCTCGTAGCCCGCTGCCTGTCCACCCTGCGGATGCTCGGAGCACCCGTACCGGACGGTGGTCCGGATCTTGAGCACATGGCCATGGTCGTCATGGCCAACTTCGCGACCGTGCTGGTCGGCAGGCCCACCAAGGAGCCCTTGTCGGGGAGGGCCAAGTGACCTGGCCCTACGACCTCTACATCTGCGACTGCGGATACGAGCAGCCCGAAGACCACGACGGCTCGTGCGGGGCTTGGCAGCACGGCGGTACCTGGCACGACGACGGCTACCGCCTGGCGTTCCAGGCCGCCGCCCACGAGGGCCACGCCTACGTCGAGAGCACCAGCCCGCACAACGGCCGCAAGACCGTCGTCTTCCAGCACATCCAGGGTGGAGGGCTCTGTGAGCTGTGCGGCCCGGCCACTGGGCGCCGGGGCCCGTACACGCGCTCTCCGAATGACCGGCGGTTCCTGTGCGACCCGTGCGTCCGTGACCTCCAGGGCGCCCTGGACGACCTGCACAAGTCGATCGGGGCCTACCGCACACGGGAGCTGTGGCCCGTACTCGAAGACTCCGACCGCTAAGCGATCACCAGGCGAAACCTCCGAAAGGGGGTCGCGGGGCGCTGGTTTGCCCCGCCTGACGATGCCAGCCCGCATCGCGCACAAGGAGTCCCATGAAACAGATCTTCGACGCCCTCTTGCCCGTCATCCTCGCCAGCGCCGTCTGGACCCTGCTGGGCGAGAAGAGCCCCAACATCGTGCTGTTCGTGGCGTCGGTGTTCGTCGCCCACTACGCCATCAAGGGCGCGCGAACCCTCAGCGGCTACGTCCACGGCCGCGCCACCCAGAGCTGAACACTCTCCGCCGGGCCGGGCGACTGGCCCGGCGGCCCCCTTTGACAGCGAGGACCACATGACCGCCTCAACCCTGTCCATGACCGTCCAGCCGCGCGTCTGGATTTGCTGCCTGGCCTGCTACAACTCCGGCTATCTGACCGGGGATTGGTACGACGCCGACACAGGAGACCTTGTCACCCCCGAAGATCTTCATGGTGGATCAACGGACCACGAAGAGCTGTGGGTCACGGACCACGACGAGTTCCACGGCGCCCTTGAGGGGGAGTGCTCCCCAGCGCACGCCGCCGAGATCGCCGAGGCCCTTCAGGGCCTCACGCACGACGAGCTCGGCCCGTTCTCAGCCTGGGTCGCCGAGTGGGGCGACGACGTCGACAACGCCCACTGGCTCGACCGCTTCCGCGAGGAGTACCGCGGCTTCCACGAGTCCGAGGGGCACTACGCCCAGGAGTGGGCCGAGGAGAAGTCTTCCGAGGACACGGAGCGCATGACGCGCTGGCCGTGGAACTCGATCGACTGGGACCGCGCCGCCGAGGAGCTCTTCTCCAGCGGCCTTCACGCCGAGCCCGCGTACGGCGGCATCTACGTCTTCAGCCCGCGATGAACACCGAACCCTGTGTCGAGTGCAGAGCCGTTCCCGAGCTCCTCGACGAAGACCTGACCTGTGCTTTCTGCCGCATCGGCCTGTACCTGAAGGACGCCCTGATGAAGATGACCGTGAAGTTCCCCGTCGAGACCATCACCCACGGGGAGATCGAGATCGACCTCGACGTACCGGAGGAGTTCGTCGACGAGGACGGTGAACTCTTCGACGAGGACGGCCTGCGCGACTGGCTCAACGAGAACGAGAACGAGTGGTACGAGCTGGGCCCTGTCTTCGAGGAGATCCAGTCGAAGGAAGTCATCGAGATCGCCAACGCGTACCGATGACGACGAACATCCCGCTGAACGACCGGGTCAAGCACCTCGTCACCGAGCTGGACGAGGCCATCGCCACGATGCGCCAGGAGCCCGAGCCGGGCCGTACCTGGTCCTGGGAAGACGAGCACGTTGCCGGGCTGAACCTGGCCGACGCTGCCGAAGCGCTGATTCTCGCGCTCCCCACCGTCATCTGGCCGGCCGCCTGGTTCAAGGACGAGCCGAAGGCCGCGCGCCCCCCTCTGACCCTCTACGAGCAGCAGCTCGTCACCGAGCTCATCGCTCAGCTCGACCTCTGACCCCACACATCAAGTCCGCGCCCGCCCCGCCCGTCGAAGGACACGGGGCGGGCGCCCTCCAAGGGATACCTATGAGCTCGATGACCTGCCGCGACTGCGGCATCGGCCCCTACGGGGCCCAGCCCTCCAGCCTCTTCCTCTGCGATCACTGCGGGCACCTCCTCGACCTCGATACGGCCTGGTTCGACCCCGCCGAAGTAGTCGTCGTCGGCACGGACGGCACCCTGCTCCACTACCTCAGCCCGCACGCCTGCCTGACGTGGATGGACGACATCCGCGACCTCCCCACGGGCGACTGGGCCCTCGCGATGGAAGCCCTCGGCCAGTTCAAGCGCGCGGCCAAGGAACTTGCAGCCGCCCTCCGTGCCGGCCTGCCCTACAGCATCCCCGCCTGACCGATGGAGACCTCCATGAACCACCACGCGACGTTCACGTTCCCCGAGGGAGACCTCAACGTCACGGCCCTACCAGCCAAGACGGCGGAGGAGAACTGGGGAGGCACGCGGAAGCATGTCGTCTATTCCCGCCTGGCCATCAGCTCCTCGACCGACGAGGAGCAGCCCGGCTTCCTGAAGATCCGGGGGCGGTACTACCGCGTCGGCGCCCGGCGTATCCGGTCCCTTGACGAGCAGGTCAGCAGGCTGGGGCGCTGGCGATGGGACAACGCCCTGCACCGCTGGGAGTACACCAACCAGGTCGAAAAGGAGGTCGGTTGGGACACGTCCGCAGCCCGACGCCTCGGCCAGATGGTTGATGAAGCCGCCGACCGGTTTGAGGCGGAGTACCCGCACTGGCGTCGGATCAGCGAGCGCCTGGAGCTCGAAGCCCGCCTCCGCAACGCCGAGGCGCACCGCGGACAGGTCTGCGACGAGCTGCGCAAGGCCGACACGAAGATCACCGACCTCCACGCCCGGATAGCCGCCTACGCCGAGGGAACGCCGTGATCACCCTCGACTCATCCGTCAACGTCGTGGACGTGGCCTGATGTCCCTGACCCGCCTCGACACCGCCGGAGCGCTCGGCGTCCCCGACGACCTGGACCTTTCCGGCAAGACACCGGAAGAACTCGCGGAGATCGCCGCGCCCTGGCCCGCCCACTGGCTCTCCCCCCCGAAGCCCGGGGACCCCGACCGAGTCGTCAACCTCTTCGCGGGACCGGGAGGCTGGGACGTCGGCGTACGGGACGTGCTGCAACACGAGCTCGACATCGTGGGCGTCGAAATGCACAAGGGCGCTTCAGCAACCGCCTGCGCGGCAGGGTTCCGACGCATCACCGCCGACGTCCGCTCCCTCAACCCGAAGCACCCGGCGCTGCGCTGGGTACGCGGACTGATCGTCTCCGCGCCCTGCCAGTGCTGGTCACCGGCCGGCAAGCGTGCCGGACTCGACCCCCGCAATCAGGAACTGCTGCTCGATATCTTCACGGCGGCGTTCGAGGCCACCTTCGGACACTGGCACGACAGCGCAGACTGCGGCGCCTGCGAGGTGGAGGACATCTGCCTCATCTGCAACAACCCCGACTGGGACGGCTACGCGGGGTTCACCGGCCCCTTGCTCACCCTGGACGAGGTCCGCGCCCCGATCGCCGACATGACGGACGAGCGAATCGGCCTCGTCGCCGAGGTGCTGATCTGGGCGCTCACCCTCACCGCCCAGTGGGACAACCTCCGCTGGCTGGCCATGGAACAGAGCTCGGCCCTGCCCGAGCTCATCCTCGACGGACTGCGCGAAGAACTGTGGTCGGCGGACTGGTGCAGCGCGGAGTACCGCGTCCTTGACGCCGTGGACTACGGCCTCGCCTCCCGGCGCAAGCGCGTCTTCCTCATGGCGGCCCGCCACGCTTACGTCGACATGGACGCTCTCACGCCCAAGGCGCCCATGCCGGCCACCGCCGCCGCCCAGGCGCTCGGCTGGCCCGAAGGTATCCGCGTCAACACCAGAGGCTTCCGCAAGACGGCGGGCGGGAACTGCTGGTCGGCGGACAAACCCGCGACCGGCATCACCAGCAAAATCCGTGGCTGGTACTGGGAGCACGACAAGGACCGGACATTCAGCCTCGACGAGGCCGCCCTCCTGGTGGGCTTCCGCCCTGGCTACCCGTGGACCGGCTCCCGGTCGAGCTGCACGCAGCAGATCGGCGACGTCGTTGCCCCACCGATGAGCGCCGTCGTCATCGGCAGCCTCCTCTCTCGGCACTGGGAGGACCACCTCCGCCGGTACCTCGCCGACATCTACACCCCCACCCTCACCCCTGCCGAGCCCGTTCACGTGCTCGCCGCCTGACCACCCGAGGAAGAGACCATGCGCGCGAACCTCCTGCTCATGCACTACGCCCGCAGCCCCCTCGACTGCCCCGTCTGCGAGGCGGACCGGCTCACCTCCATGGCCGACGCCCGCGCCGGCATCTGCATCGCCTCCGGCGTCGCGATCGAGGACATCGACCCTGCCTCCGGATACGACCACTCCCGACGCGGATACGACCGAGTCCGAGCCTCCTGGATCGACCTCATCCGCCAGCACGGCGCCAGCGAGTTCTACGAGATACCCGACGTCGCGAAGGTCCGCGCCCGGTGGGCCGAGAAGCGGCCCGACTTCGTCGAGGGCGACGACTGGCTGACCGAAGCCTTCGAGGCCCACCGGCAGTTCATTACCGCCCTCGGCCGGCCGTGCCGCCGGACGTCCTGCGACATCCACTTCACCGCCCCGACCCTCTGACCCGCACGGAGAACCATGACCGAGACCATCACCACCACCAACGACGGCCGCTTCCGCGTCCGCCTGGTCCCCGATGAGGACGCCCGCAACCCGCGCGAGGACTTCGACCACCTGGCCCACGTGATCACCGTCGACACCCACCTCGGCCAGTACGCCCCCGTCGACAAGGACGGCGGCCCCCTGGCCGAAGCCTGGGAGCGCGTGAGCTGGAACCGCTGGAAGGGCATCGACACCTTCACTCGCTGGGCCCGGATCTTCCACAACGCGATCGTCATCGAGTCCCGCCCGGCACGAGGGCCCGTATCCCTCTGGTACCTGATGCGCGAGGACGCTGAAGACCTCGGCATGCTGCCCGAGGCGTACCTCGACGCCGAACGTGCCGAGTACCAGGCGTGGGCCGAGGGAGACGTGTACGGCTACATCGTCGAGGAGGCCGTCGATTGGCTGCGCGTTGACGACCAGGGCGCCACCATGTCTACCTGGGAAGAGATAGACGCCTGCTGGGGCCACTACGGATTCGACTGGGCGGTCACCGCGGCCAAGCAGGCCCTCGCACTGCATGTCGGTCGACGGCAGGTCGTCGCGTGAAGGCCGGGGTGGACTACGTCTGGTGCGGACCCTGCGGTCAAGGACTCCTGTACGCCGTCCCGGGCGGGGAGTTCGCCTGCTCCCGCTGCGGATCAGACATCGATGCCGACCTCGACCTGTGGCTGGACCCCGGCCACACATGGGGCGTCGACTCGGTCGGGCGCCTCTACGGTCGGCCCACGCGGGATGCCCAGTGAAGCATCTCCTCCGGCTTCGCCCCGAGGGTCGCTTCCAGTGCACCGGATGCCGGGCGGCCTTCCTGACTCAAGGTAGCGCGGACCGCTCCCGAGTGGACTGCCCTGGTGAGCACGTCGCGCACGGGCTCCTCGGCCAACGCGAGCACATCGTGTACCCGACCTGGTCGCGGGACTCTTCTTGCGCCGGGTGGGGATGCCCAGAACCCGACCCCTCCCACACCTGGCACGGCCCCGATCCGTACTGCGACGAGCCCGGCTGCTCGCTCTGCCTCCACCGGTGTGACTGCGATGTGTGCCACGGCCACGTTCGCGCACCGGGTCTCTACCGCCTCATCGACAGCAGGGAAATCTGAACATGAAAATGAAGATCCATCTGGTAACTGGGCAGCGGGTCCGCGCCACCGGCCGCGACACCCGAGGGCACACCGTTACCCGTGAGGGGTACCTTGTCGCCGATCCTCAGGTGAGGACTGCGGCTTGGGACGGCCCGCGCCGCCAGGTCTTCCGGCTTCACGTAGACGTGGACCCCAACGCCGTACCCAGTCGGCAGAACTGGGTCTCCGTTCTGTCGGGATCTGACGTGGACCTCCTGGGCGCGCTGCCGAACCCTGTCACCTTGATCGGACTGGCCGGCGCTGCCGGTTCCGGCAAGGACACCGCAGCCAAGGCCCTCGTGGCAATCGGTTGGCAGCGTCGCGCCTTCGCCGACAAGGTCAAGGACTTCCTGTACGCCGTCAACCCGTGGACCGTGGACGACGAGATCAACGGGAGCTTCCCGCTTGCCGAGGAGGTGGACCGATACGGTTGGAGCTACACCAAGTCGGCCCATCCTGAAGTGCGGGCCTATCTTCAGCGTTGTGGCACCGAGGCCGGCAGAACCGTTCTCGGCGAGAACATCTGGGTTGATGCCCTCTTCCGTGACGCGGCGGGGTGGGGGCCGACGGTCATCACCGATGTCCGATTCCCCAACGAGGCCGCAGAGATCGTTCGGCGGGGTGGCGTGGTGGTCAACGTCGTGCGGCCCGGCCAGACGCTGATTCCGGCCTCGGACCACACCAGCGAGAACGCACTTGCGGGGTGGGCCTTCGACGAGGTTCTCGTCAACGACCGCTCGGCCTACGCCCTCGGCGACAAGCTCCGGCTCCTCGCCCAGCGAATGTAAGAGTTGAACTGATGGGGTCAATGTAATAGTGTTCTCAGCAGAAGGAGGGGACGCAGTGACCAACAACCCCATCACCACCCCCGCCGTTCTCGACGAGCTGCCGGTCGGCACCGAGATCCGAGACGCTGACGGCGACGCGGGATTCAAGATCCTGGGCGGTGGCTGGCAAGTCATCGGCTACGCCTGGGCCTTGGATGCCGACTGGTTCCGATTCCCCGTCGAGGTGGTCGACCCCACCCCGGCGACGGCGGAACTTGTGGCGGACCTCACCGGCCCGGTGTCGATGCCGGCATTGAAGAGCGAGCTGCGCAGGCTCGTGGCCGACATCCGGTCCGGCGCGTCGGCCGGCACCCTGCCTGAAGTCCTGGGTCGCCTTGAGCGGCTAGTCGCTCCGGCAGGGCGCCGGTGAGGATCACCCCCCGCCGCGAGGAGGTAGACGCGGTCAAGGCCGTCCTGGAAGACCCCGGCTTCGACAACGCCGACCAGATGGCCAAGGCCCTAATCAAGGAGATCGGGTCCATCCTCCAGATGCGCGACTGGGTGGCCCTCGTCCACACATGGAGCGATGGTCACCGCGGCCTGAACTTCGCCCCCTTCGGCAACGAGGCCGAGGCCAAGACCTTCGCCTCCAAGATGGCCTTCGGCGGCACAGGACGCATCGTCTCGCTCCACAGTCCTGGCGCGATGCTGGCCAATCACGACGGCAAGAAGTGGAAGGGGTACTGCCAGCACGACGAGTGCGGCCATGCCCCCTTTACCCACTCCGCGGCCTCGGCCGCCCGAGGTGCCTGTCAGATACCCACCTGCCCCTGCGAGGGGTTCCGCAAGTAGGAACAGGAGAACGAGATGACCACCAGAACCATCGACTTCAGGGCCTGCCCCTGCGGCTCGAAGCGGGCCTACCCCGACCCCCGAGCCGCTGAGCGAGCCCTAGGCAAGGCGCAGGCCAAACGGCGCGGCGTTGCCGACCGGCGAGGCACCGGCCGAGGAGTCACCTTCGAGAACCGCTACTACGAATGCGAGCACGGCATGTACCACCTGACGTCCCTCTCTCGGGCGGACTACTTCGGAGCCGCCGCTTGAAGCCCACCGAGAAGGCGCTAAGGAACGGCTGGGGCTGGGTCCTCGGCGCCAGCGGACAAGAGTGCCGGGTGTACTCGCGCCCCGCCCAGCAGCCCCCGGCGGAGGACCCGGCGGAGATGCTCGGACGAGTCGCGAAGCTACTCGGGGTGAAGGACCTGAAGCTCGTAACTGCACAAGTTCAGCAGCTCCAAGACGAGCGCAAGCAGGCCCTGGCCTCCGCCGAAGCCGCCTGGCGAGCCGTGGACACAGCCACGCAGGTGACCTGGCGCTGATGCAGGGCGGGAGCAACCGGCTGTTGACGCCGAAAGAGGTGGCCTCGTGGCTGAAGGTCAGCGAGATCACCGTCAAGAACAAGTACCGGACGTGGGGACTGCGGCCCCAGAAGGTTGGCCGCCTCCTCCGATTCCGTGAGCGCGACATCGTCGCGTACCTCGAAGACCACTACGGGTGACGGCTCCGCCCGCCCCCAACTGAGGAGAGGAGCCACATGGCTACCGTGTTTCAGCCCTGCAAAGAAGAGGAGCAGGATCGCTACTACCCCTGCGAGAAGGCGCGCTGCGGCCACAAGTGGACCGTTCGATACCGAGAGCCGGGCGGGCGGACCGCGAGACAGCGGGAGAAGAGCTTCGCCAAGAAGACCGGACCCGACGGCGCCGACGCCTTCGCTACGAAGGTCGAGAACGACAAGGGGATGGGGGTCTACCTCGACCCCGCGCGGGGAGCGATGACGCTTCGCTGGTGGGTCAAGGAGTGGCTGGAGCGGCAGGTCCTCGCCGAAGGCACCATGCGGAACTACGAGGGCTTCGCGAGGAACCACCTCGTCCCCCATCTCGGCCGCAAGACGCTGGCCGGGCTCGCCAAAGCTGACTTCGAGAAGTTCATAGCCGCCCTCCACCGATCGGGTGAGGGCATGGCGGCCTCGACGATCAACGACCGCATGAAGTTCGTGACGGCGATGATGGAGGCCGCCGTCACCGACAAGCGCATCGCCGCAAACCCGGCTGTCGGCGTCAAGATCGACCGCGTCAGCTCGCTCGCCGTGGACGAAGACGAGATCCCGACGCTTGGCGAGGTCGAGCTGCTCGCGAAGCACATCTCGCCGCAGTACCGCCTCACGATCTACTTGCAGTCGGGGGCGGGTCTCCGAATCAGCGAAACCCTGGCCTTCGCGAGTGAGTGCCGGCGGCCCGAGTTCATCCGGGTCCGCTGGCAGGTGAGCGCCAAGGCGAACCGCGGCAACTCCCGCACCATGTTCACTCCCCTCAAGCACCGCGCCGAGGGGGAGTACCGGGACATCCCCACGGCTCCCTTCCTCGAAGAGGAGATCGACGCGCACGAGGATGAGTGGGGTGGAGTCCCGGTTGCCTTCCAGGACCGGGCAGGGGACGGCCGGCAGCTGGATGTCCTCTTCGCCCCGCGCGAGCGAGGCAAGGGGACGATGCCCACGGCCACGACCTACGGGTACCACTTCCGGAAGGCATGCAAGGCCGCTGGGCTAGTGGATGCGAGCGGCAAGCACAAGTACACCCCGCACTCGCTCAGACACTTCTTCGCCTCGACCGCACTCGCAAACGGCATCCCGATCCATGAGGTCAGCAGGTGGCTCGGCCACAAGTCGATCAAGACGACGGTCGACATCTACGGCCATCTCGTCCCAGGCGCCTGGCATCGATGCCGCGAGGTCATGCAGAATGCCATGAGGCCGGTGCCCGTACCGGTGTCGACCGAGGCGCCGAGCGTAGCGGCCGGGTACGAAGAAGTTGCGTAGGTGCTGACCTTGTTTTCCCGTGCTGATTCCGTGCTGACTTGGCCCGCTCGAAGTCGCGTTTCCGCAGGTGAGAGCCCTGCACTGCACGTTCCGCTTCAACGTGTAGTCGTTTCGTTACTGCATGTTAGCTAGTTTCGTCAAACGTGCAGGTCAGGGGGGGCGGTCTCTGATGAGTCCGACCCCCTCTGCATTCCCGTGCTGACTTGGTGCTGACTTGGAAGCGTCCCGTCAGCCCGGCTGGCCGGGCGCCAGCTTGTCGAGATCGAGACTGATCTCGAACGGAAGGGACCGCCGGAGCGTGTGGCGGAAGATTCCCGCCGGCGCGTACGAGCCGGTCGGCTCGTCGAGCTCGTAGACGTGCACGGCGGGGACGGTGTCCTCGTCCTCGATGCACCAGTAGTGCCGGATGCCGGCCTCGGCGTACTTGCGAAGCTTGACTGTCCGGTCACGGTGGGCGGATTCCGGTGAGACGACCTCAATGACCAGCTGGACGTCTGCAGGAGCGAACCAGGTGCAATCCGGGTCGTACGGCGCGGTGGTCACGACGAGGTCCGGCTCCGGACGGTTGCGGGCATCGAGGCGGATGGTCATCTCCCGGCCGACCCTGAAACCGGCTGGGGCCTGCTCCCTGAGAGCCAACGTGAGGTCGGTGACGATCTCTCCGTGCCACCAGCGCTGGGGCGACATCATGAATACGAGGGCTCCGTCGATCAGCTCGGTGTGGCGCGGTGCTTCCGGGAGGCGGTCCAGGTCTTCTGCGAACCAGCCTTCCGCGCGCGGCGGGCGCATCCAGTCGGGCAGTGCGGTCATGGCTTCACGGTAGCGGTCAGCAGCTCAGGCTGGGGAGCAGAAGGGGTCGGACTCTGTCGGGTCCGACCCCTTCGTCGTGACCGTGCTGGAGGGGGTCGGTCTCCAGCTCGGTCTGCTTGGCCAGGATGCGCAGTGCCCTATCGCGAGGGATCTTGCGGAGTTCGGCCTGCGCCTCGGGCCGGACGCAGCGGTGGGAGCATGCGGGGACACAGTGAGAGGGGGCGCGGCGGATGGGGCGCAGTGAGCGGGAGGCGGTTGCCGCGGGAGGGCGGCTGTACGAGGCGGCGCAGGCGGTGGTCGGTGACCACGGGCGGGCCGTCGAGGCGGTTCGGGCGGCGCTGAAGCCGATCTACGACACGGCGGCGGAACAGGCGCTGGACGCCATCCCGGTGGCCCGGCTGAAGGAGGTCACCGAGGGCCGGCTGAGGCTCGGGGAAGTCGAGAGGAGCGGGCTGCGGTCGATCCGGCAGGTACTCGATGCCGGTTCCTACCGGTTGCGACAGATCCCCGGCGTGGGGCAGCGGACCGCCGATCAGGTCATCGCGGCGGCACGTCAGATATCCGATGCCGTTCGCGAGACCATCGCCGTCCACATCGACGTGGATCGGCCCGAGCCGCGAACCACCTCACTCGTCATGGCCCTGCACGTGCTGGTGGAAGCGGGCCCCGATGCGCGGCGAGCCGTCGACGCGGCCGCGGCCCTCTCGGAGCGGCTCGGTCCCCTGCTGGCCGAGGCCAGGCCGGCCTCCGGGCGGCTGCGGATGCTGCTGGTGGGGCAGGCCAAGCGGGCTCGGGCAAGGGAGGCCGTTGCAGAGGTCCGCAGTCTGACCGAGGAGGCAGCGCAGGCAGGGGTGCCGGAGCTGCTCGCCCAGGCCTCGGTGGATCTGCTGCGCGGTACCTCGACCGAGGTCGCGGCCTGGGTCGACTTCGAGCTGCGTTCCGCCGAGTACTACAGCCAGCTTGCGGAGATCTCGGGCCGCCGGCCCGACACCGCCGCTGCCGAGGGGTTCCTGCCCGACGAAGTTGCCGAGCGGGTCCGCGATCAGATGCTGGACGACACTCACCGGCGGGTGTCGCTGCGCGGCTATCAGGCCTTCGGGGCGCGCTTCGCCCTGGCGCAACGCAAGGTGATCCTTGGCGACGAGATGGGGCTCGGCAAGACCATTCAGGCCATCGCCGCTCTGGCTCATCTCGCCGCCGAGGGTCAGAGCCACTTCATGGTCGTCTGCCCGGCGAGCGTCCTGATCAACTGGACACGCGAGATCGAGGCCCGCAGCACGCTGCGGGTGATGCCTCTGCACGGCCCCGACAGGCAAGAAGCGTTCGCCGACTGGAAGGGCCGGGGCGGCGTAGGAGTGACCACCTTCGACGCCTTGCGTGGTTTCCCGGCGCCGGGAGGCGGCGAGGTGGGGATGCTGGTCGTCGACGAGGCGCACTATGCGAAGAATCCGAAGACGCGTCGCTCCCAGGCCGTGACCGAATGGTCCGGGCACTGCGAACGCGTTCTCTTCATGACCGGCACGCCCATGGAAAACCGGGTCGCCGAGTTCCGCAGTCTTGTGCAGATTCTCCAGCCGCACCTGGCAGGGTTCGTCGGCGACCGTGACGGAGTGGTCGGTTCCAAGGCCTTTCGGAAGGCCGTCGCCCCGGTCTACCTGCGCCGGAACCAGCAGGATGTGCTGACCGAACTGCCCGCGCTCCAGCAGACGGACGAGTGGGAGGAGCTGAGCGCGTCGGACGAGGATGCGTACCGCGAGGCCGTGCGCGCCGGCAACTTCATGGCGATGCGCAGAGCGGCGTACGCGCGCCCCGAGAAGTCGGCCAAGCTCAACCGGCTGTGCGAGATCGTCGAGGACGCCGCCGAGAACGGGTTGAAGGTGGTGGTGTTCTCCAACTTCAGGGACGTCCTCGGAACGGTGAAGGAGGCGCTGGACGCTGCGCGGGGCACGGGTGGCGGTCGGGTGTTCGGTCCGCTCTCGGGAAGCGTGGCGCCCGCGCGCCGTCAGCAGCTGGTGGACGAGTTCGCCGCCGTACCGGGCCATGCGGTGCTGGTGGCGCAGATCGAGGCGGCGGGGGTGGGGCTCAACATGCAGGCCGCGTCGGTGGTGATCATCTGTGAGCCTCAGATCAAACCGACCATCGAGCACCAGGCGGTGGCACGGGCCCACCGCATGGGGCAGGTGCGTTCGGTCCGGGTTCACCGGCTGCTCACCACCCGCGGGGTGGACGAGCGGATGGTGGAGATGCTGAAGAACAAGACCCGCCTGTTCGACGCGTACGCACGGCGCAGCGCGGTCGCCGAGTCGACGCCGGACGCGGTCGACGTCTCGGACACGTCGATGGCCCGCCAGATCGTCGAGGAGGAGCAGGCCCGGCTTGGAGCGGTGCGCAGACCGGCGGGAGAGGCCCTGTCTCCGTGAATCCGGTCAGCCGGGCCCTTCGTGCGCAATTCGATACACAAGCAAGGTCTCTATCTCGGGTCCGTGCCGGAACGGGCCGCGGCCGGCGAGCACGTCGTGGTCCACAAGGGGCCAGTTCGACCTGTCCCGCGGCGCAGGGCGCGGGCCGCCGGCAGGGCGGTGCAGAGCGCCGAGAGTGCCGCGCAGGCACCGGCGACCGCGCCCATCGCGAGCCAGGGGACCACCACCGGCGAGTCGACGCCGAGCACCGCGAGGGCGGCGCGCATGCCCGCAAGGTTGACCGCGGTGACCGCCGTCCCGAGCAGGGTGCCGACCGCGGTCGCGAGCAGGGATTCGGCCGTCGTCACGGCGAGGACCTGGCCCCGCGTGGCCCCGGCCAGCCGGAGCAGGCGCAGATCGCCGGACCGGTCGGAGGTGGCCATCAGCAGGGTGTTGGCCAGCGCGATCGCCGTGTAGACCAGGGCGATGCCCAGGACCAGGACGTAGCCGAGCGCCGTGAAGCGGTTGGTGCGCGGGTGCGTCGCCGCCACCCACTCGTGCGTGGTCCGGGCCGTGGCCCCGTACCGGGCCGCCGCCTCGCGGACCGCTGCGGCCGCCGCCGCGGGGGCCTCGACCTCGATGCGCGAGACCTCGGCGCCGGGCGCGTTGCGCCGGGTGACGTACGCCCCGTTGTCGCCGGTGCCGGTCCGCATCACGGCCACGATCCGCAGCCGGGCGGCGGTGCCGTCCGCCCGCCACAGCGGTACCGAGTCCCCGACCCGGTGCTGCCACCACTCCTCCGTGACGATGATGCCGCCGTCGTCCAGATCCGCGACCGAACCCGCCACCACCGGCAGCCGGGAGACCTCCGCCAGCGCCGCCGGGTCGACCGCCGAGGCCTCCGTCGGCACCTTCACGAACCCCTCCTCCAGCACCGTCAGCCGGGTGTCGGCCACCGCGAGGACCTTCCCCGCCGGGACGCCCGGGATCCCCGCGGAATCCGGCAGCCGCCCGCCGGTCAGCACGTAGTCCGCGCCGGTCCGGGCACGCGCCTCCACCGTCTTGGCCTCGCCCAGGGTCCACGCCGCCCCCAGCAGCGATCCGGTCAGCGCGACCATCACCAGCACCGGAGCCGCCACCGCCGCCGTCCGGCGGATCCCGGCGGCGGCGTTCGCCCGCACCAGCCGGCCCGCGTAGGAGGTCAGCCGGACCGGGAGCCACATCAGCAGCCGCACGGCGGGCCGCACGAGCACCGGCGCCAGCATCCCGCAGGCGGAGATCAGCAGCATCGGCTGCCAGGTGTACGTCTTGCGCTTGAGCAGCGAACCCGGGTCCGACCCGAGCCGCCACCCCACGAAGGCGACCGCGCACAGCAGCAGCCCGCCACCGGCCGCCCAGCGCCCCGGAGTCATGGGCCGCTCGTCGGTCACGGCCTCGCGCAGCGCCTCCAGCGGACCGACCCGGCCCGCCCGCCGGGAAGCGGCGTACGCACCCGACAGCGCGACCAGCAGTCCCGTCCAGAACGCCGTGTGCAGCGGCCAGCTCTGGTCCCCGATCGCGTACCCGGCGGGAGCCAGCCCCTGCGTCACCGTCCAGCGGGCCGTCAGCGGCGCCCCCGCCGCGCCCAGGGCGATTCCGGCCGCCGACCCGGCCAGCCCCACCGCCGCCGCCTCCGTCATCACCAGGCGCCGCAGCTGCCCCGGCGTCGCCCCGGCCAGCCGCAGCAGCCCCAGCTCGCGCCGCCGCGCGGCCACGGCGTACGAGAAGGTCGAGGCCACCACGAAGGCCGCCACGAACGAGGCCACCCCGCCCGCGGTGCCCAGCATCGCGTTGAGGCCCGCCGTCTCCGCACCGGCCGGCAGCGCCGCCGAAGCGGCGAGCCCCAGCCCCATGACCGTCATCAGCGCGACCCCCAGGGCCACCGCGACGAACGTTCCCACCTGTGTCATCCAGCGCCGCCGCAGCGACCTCAATGCGATCTTCAGCATGGCTCCCAGCCAACCGGCCGAGCACCCCCCGGTCAGCGGGGCAGGGGCGAGTCCCAGGGGTAGGGCCAGCCCTACCGCGCCGCCCGCACCGGCCGCCTACGGTGGACGCATGCCGCTCCCCCTCCCCGTTCCGGGCCGCTACCTGCGCACAGCCCGGCCGTGGCGCGCCGCCGCCTACCTGCTCACCGGCGGCATCACCGGCGCCCTCGCGTGCACCGTGCTGACCCTGCTCGCGGTGTCCGGGGCGGTGCTCGCCCTCGTCCTCGTCGGCCTCCCGCTGCTCGCCGCGCTCGCACTGTCCGGCGTACCGTTCGCGGCCCTGGAGCGCCGCCGGCTGCGGCTGTTCGACCCCGGCTCCGCGCCGCTGCCCGACCCGCACCGCGACCCGGACCGTACGGGGCCCGCGGCATGGGCCCGCACCCGCTTCCGCGAGCAGGCCACCTGGCGGGAACTGACCTACGCGGTGCTCGCCGCCACCCTGCTGTGGCCGCTGGAACTCCTCGCCGTCGGCGCCGCGCTGCTGGTGCCCGCCGACCTCCTGGCGACCCCGGTGCTGCTCGCCCTCGACGGGCAGCAGGCCAACCCCCTCAAGATCCACGGCGTCACCGGCTACCCCGGGGCCCTGCTCTGCGCCGCGGCCGGCCTGCTCCTCCTCCCGCTCCTCCTCTGCGGGCTCGGCGCGGCGGCGGCCGCCCGCGCGGCCCTGGCCCGGCTGATGCTCGGCCCCGGCCCGGGCGACCTGGCCGTCAAGGTCACCGAGCTGACCAGCTCCCGGGCCCGGCTGGCGGCCGCCTTCGACGCCGAGCGGCGGCGGATCGAACGGGACTTGCACGACGGCGCGCAGCAGCGGCTCGTCGCCCTGTCGATGACCCTGGGCCTGGCCCGGCTCGACGCCCCGCCCGGCAGCCCGCTCGCCGCACAACTGGCCGCCGCACACGCCGAGGCCGGGCTGGCACTGACCTCGCTGCGCGAGCTCGTCCACGGCATCCACCCCCAGGTGCTCACCGACCGGGGCCTGCCCGACGCCGTCGCCGACATCGCCGACCGCTCGCCGGTCCCGGTCGACACCGACTTCGACCTCCCCGGCCGGCTGCCCGAACCGGCCGAGTCCGCCGGGTACTTCTTCGTCAGTGAGGCCCTGGCCAACGCGGCCAAGCACAGCGGGGCGGCCCGGATCACCGTCACCGGCCGGCACGACGGAACCCGCCTCACCGTGGAAGTGGCCGACGACGGCCGCGGCGGCGCGGACGCTGGGCGGGGGAGCGGACTCACGGGACTCGCCGACCGGGTGTCCGTCGTGGACGGCAGACTGACCCTGACCAGTCCTCCCGGAGGCCCGACCCTGCTGCGTGTGGAGATCCCGTGCATTCCGAAGCCGCCGAAGCCGCCGAAGCCGACCAAGGCGCCGAAGCCGACCAGGCCGGCCAAGGCGCTGGAGGCGCCGGACACCCGGTGAACCCGTCCGCCCCCGCGGGAGCCGCCGTCCGGCAGCCCCTGCGCGTGGTCCTCGCCGAGGACTCCGTGCTGCTCCGCGAGGGCCTCGTCGGGCTGCTCGCCCGCTTCGGCCACCGCACGGTGGCGGCCGTCGGCGACGCCGCCGCGCTCGAAGCGGCCGTCGCCGAGCACCGGCCGGACATCGTCGTCACCGACGTACGGATGCCCCCGGACCACACCGACGAGGGACTGCGGGCGGCCGTGCGGCTGCGCGAGAGGCGGCCGGACCTGCCCGTCCTGGTCCTCTCCCAGTACGTGCAGCGCTCGTACGCCGCCGAGCTGCTCGACTCCGGGGACGGGACGGCCGTCGGCTACCTGCTCAAGGACCGCGTCGGGCAGGTCGAGGAGTTCCTCGACGCCGTCGCGCGGGTGGCGGCCGGCGGGACCGTGGTCGACCCCGACGTGGTGCGCCGGCTCATCGGCCGCCGCCGCGACCCCCTGGAACGGCTCACGGCCCGCGAGCGGGAGGTCCTCGCCCTGGTCGCCGAGGGGCACTCCAACGCCGAGGTGTCCCGCCGGCTCACCGTCTCGGAGGCGGCGGTGGGCAAGCACATCGGGAACATCCTGATGAAGCTCGACCTGCCTCCGGCGCAGGAGTCCCACCGCCGGGTCCTCGCCGTCCTGGCCTACCTGCGGGGCTGACCTGCCGAGGGGCCCCCGACCTCCTCCCGACGGCGCCCGACCTCCTCCCGACGGCGCCCGACGGCCTCCCGACGGCGCCCGACGGCCTCCCGACGGCGCCCGACGGCCTCGCGGAGGCCCCCGACGGAGCCCGCCCGGGCCTCAGAAGCCGCGGACCGCGGCCACCGTGAACGCCGTCGGCGCGCCGTCGGCCGAGGGCATCGGCCCGCCCTCCTTGTCGAACTGCGACCGGACCACCAGGGTCCGCCCCGGCACCCGCGCCAGCGTGGTCGGGATCTGGAGCGAGGGGTCCGTGAGGGTGCGGACCAGACGGGCCCGGGCGCCGTCGGCCGACACCTGCCAGCGGCTCAGGGTGTTGCGCGTGTTCTGGGCCGCGCGCAGCACCCCGCCGGGGGCGAGGTCGAGTCCGTCGGCGGTCTTCAGGTCCCCGCCGGTCAGGGCCACGCGGGACACCGCCCCGGAGGCCGGGTCGGTCCGGGGAAGCGCGGCGCGCTCCCCGGTATCTCGAAGTGCGCCGGCCGGGCCCCCGAGCGCGTGTCGTAGACGGAGACGCCCGAGGTGGGGTCCGTCACCCAGAGCCGGCCGTGCCCGTCGACGCGCAGTCCGTTCGCGGTGTGCCGCCCGTCGGTGCCCGGCGGCAGGAAGACCTCCGCCGCGCGCCCGCCGGAGCGGGCCCGGTAGACGGCGCCGTTCGCGAGGGAGCCGACGTAGACCGTGCCGGTGCGGGGGTCGGCGGCTATGCCCTCCGGGAAGACCCGCTCGCCGGGCAGGCCGAAGGCCGTGGAGATCTCCGTACGGGCTCCCCGGCCGGCCGCGGCCGTGGCGGCAGGGGCCGCGCCCAGGGTCGGGCTGCTCGGCCGCTGCGCGGGCGTGCTGGACGCGCTGCGGTGAGGTTCCGCGGCTCCGGATCATGTTTTTGCACTGATTTGGAACTGTCCGGGGCATTCACACATCAGGACTAGGGGGAGCCCAGCCCCTTCTGTCCCACCGGGGGGCAGCCATGACCGTTCGGAGCGAAGTTCGTGCACCAGGATCCGCAGCGCCCGCGGCCCGATGAGCAGCCGTACCAGTCGTACGAGCCGTACGAGCCGTACCCGCCCTACCAGGCGCCCCAGCCCCACCCGCCGTACCGGCCCGACCCGCCCGCCGGGGCGTACGTCCCCCCGCACATACCCGGGCCCCCGAGGCGCTCCCGCTCCCGCCGCGCCGTGTGGACCGCCGCGGCCTTGGCGTTCGTGCTCGTCCTCGGTGGCGGCGGCTTCGCCGCCTGGAAGCTGGACTGGTTCTCCGGCAACGGCTCCTCGGTGAGCTTCGGCAAGACCCCGCCGCCCGCCGGTCCGGGGGCCGAGCAGGGGACGGGCCGGGCCCCCGCGAGCCCGCCCGCTCCGACCGGCGACCCGGACGTACGGCTCGCGACCGGCCCGGCCTCCGAGTTCAAGCAGACCACCAAGCTCGACGACGGCACGATCATCGCCAAGACCCGCCTCAAGGGCGCGAAGTCCGGCTTCGAGGGCGACGTGTGGGTGTGGACGCCGAAGGAGTACGGCGAGGCGAAGTACGCCAAGAGCGGGTTCCCGGTGCTCATCGCGCTCCCCGGCGGCAACGGCTTCCCGAACAACTACTGGGCCGACCGCAGCCTCGGCCTCCAGAAGGCCATCAGCGAGGGCGTCCAGGCCGGCACCAGCCTGCCGTTCATCGTGATCATGCCGGTCCTCAACCCGGACGCGAAGTACTACTACGACGGCTCCGACATCCCCGGTCAGCCCAAGATGGGCACCTGGATCGCCGAGGACGTCCCGGATTTCACCCGCGCCAACTTCCGTACGTACGAGTCCCGCGACGGCTGGGCCTTCATGGGCTCCTCCTCCGGCGCCTTCGTCGGCATGAAGCAGGTCCTCCAGCACCCGGACCGCTTCAAGGCGGTGATCGCCAGCGGCGGCGAGATCGTCCCCGACTCCCCGCTCTGGAAGGGCCACCAGGCGGAGATGGACGCGAACAACCCCGAGAAGCTCGCCCAGAAGCTGATCGACACGGGCGGTCCCGAGGTCTACATCAACTTCCAGATCGGGACCAAGGAGAGCGGCAAGGACCGCATGACGCAGTTCCAGCAGAAGTACGCCAAGGGCCCGGTCAAGATGACCATCCGGGACATCCAGAACGGCGAGCACAACGGCTGGCACTACGTGCGCGGCATGAAGGAGGGCTCACTGGAATGGGTGAGCAAGGTCCTCAAGGGTCCGAAGCCCGAAACCGGCTGATCCGCGTGGCCCGCGCCACGTCCACCCGTCCCAGGCAACCCATCCGGTCGTTCATACCTCTGTTAAGGATGTAAGGGGGACCAAACGGTCCAACCCGCGCCCCCCCAGGGGCGCCGGAGAAGGAACGGGAACGATCCGTGCACCAAGACCTGCAGGGTGACAGGGCCGCCACCACCGGGGACGCCGCCACGGCCGGGACCGAGGCCGGGACCGAGGCCGGGACCACGGCCGCGACCACGGCCGGTCCCGACGGCGCCGCGACCACGGCCGCCCCCGGGACCGGCCACGGCCGCCCCCGGCGCCGGCTGCGCATGATCCTGATCGGCGGGGGCCTCGGGCTCGCCCTCGTGGCGGGCGGCGGGACGGCCGCGTACCGCTACGGGCTCTTCTCGGACATAGGAGATCCCGTCTCCTTCGGGAAGTCCCGGGCCGCGGCCGCCACCGCCGCCGACACCGGGGCCGCGCCCGGCGTGCGCATGCCGACCGGGCCGAAGGCCGCGTTCGTCCGGACCTCCCGGCTGCCGGACGGCACCCAGATCGCCAAGACCACCCTGACGGGCAAGAAGTCCGGTTTCACGGGCGACGTCTGGGTGTGGGTGCCGAAGGAGTACGACGATCCGGCGTACGCCGACAGCGCCTTCCCGGTCCTGATCTCCCTGCCCGGCGGCCGCGGCTACCCCACGAACTACTGGGGGACCGGCCCCGGCCTCGGCCTCCAGCAGGCCGTGAGCGACGGGGCGAAGTCCGGCAAGAGCCTGCCCTTCATCCTGGTCATGCCGGTGCACAACGCGGACACCAAGCACCACTTCGACGCCTCGGACATCCCCGGAGAGCCCAAGATGGGCACCTGGATGGTCGAAGACGTCCCGGATTTCACGAAGGCCAATTTCCGGACCTTCACCTCCCGCGACGGCTGGGCCTTCATGGGCTCCTCGGCGGGCGGTTTCGGTGCCTTCAAGCACGTCCTGAAGTACCCCGACCGCTTCAAGGCGGCCATCGCGAGCGGGGTCGACATCGTCCCCGATTCCCCGCTGTGGAAGGGGAACACGCAGGCCATGGACGAGAACAACCCCGAGAAGCTCGCCGCGAAGCTGATCGCCGCGGGCGGCCCGGACGTCTACGTGAACTTCCAGATCGGCACCGCGGAATCCGGCCGCGAGAAGGCCGAGCGGTTCATGAAGGAGTACGGGAAGGGCCCCGTGCACACCACGCTGCAAGTGATCCAGGATGGTGAGCACAACGGGAAGTCCTACGTCCGCGGGATGAGGGAGGGCGCACTGGAGTGGATCAGCAAGGTGATGTCCGCACCCACCCCGAAGCCGCGGCCGGCCCCGAGCGGCGGCGCGAGCGGCGCCGCCCCGCGGTGAGCCCCGGGCTCAAGGGGATCGTCTCGGCCGCCCTCGCGGGGGCCGCCGGGCTGCTCGCCGTGGTGTTCGTCGGGAACTCCGGCGGGTACGAGGACCGCGGCACGGTCCCCTTCCCCACCGTCGGCGTCCTCATGGCGGGCGGCGAGCACTGGTGCACGGCCAGCGTGGTCGACAGCCCGCAGGGCAACGTCGTCGCCACCGCCGCGCACTGCGTGGCCCCCGCCGGCGAGGACGGGCGGCCGGGCGAGGCCGCGCACGACGGGCTGGCCATCGGCGAGCTCTCCTTCGCCCCCGCCTTCTCCGGGGAGGGCTCCGGGCAGCGGCCGCTCGGCCTGTGGAAGGTGCGCTCCGTGCAGGTCGACGAGCGCTGGACGAAGTGGGGCGAGGACACCGCCGACTTCGCCTTCCTCACGGTCGAACCGGACGCGGACGGGCGCAGCCTGCAGGACGTCGTCGGCCGCGGGGAGGCCCCGAAGCCCGTCTGGACCTCCGGCTACGAGCGGGAGGTGACCGTCGTCGGCTATCCGCAGTCGGAGCACAACCCCGAGAACAAGCCCGTCGCCTGTACGACGCAGAGCCGGCACGACGAGGACGACCCCGCGATGCTCTACATCAACTGCTCCGGGTTCTGGACCGGCACGAGCGGCAGCCCGTGGATCGCCGACCGCGGCGGTCCGGGGCGGCCGGGGCAGCTCATCGGGGTGCTGAGCGGCGGGGACACGGACGTGGACTCCACGGCCGCCCTGTTCGACGACCGGGCCAAGGCCCTGTACGAGCGGGCGGCGAAGCCCGCGGGCTAGGCCGTCTCTTTCGGATCTTGCCGGGCCCGCGACGCCCGGCACCGCGCCCGGCCGCACTGCCGGGGCGACCACGTACGCCCAGTACGCGAACGCCCCGGCAGCACGCCCGGGCACGGCACCGGACGCCGCGGGCTCGGCCGACAAGATCCGAAAGAGACGGCCTAGTCGCCCCGGAGCCGGTCAGCCGCGCCGTTCGGTGCTAACGATCACGCACACCGCCGCCACGACGATCGCGCCACCGAGCAGGATCGGCCAGGTCAGGGCCTCGTCGAGGACGAGCCATCCCAGGGCGACGGCCACGACCGGATTCACGTAGGCGTACGTGGCCACCAGCGAGAGCGGAGCCGCGCGCAGCAGCCACACGTACGCGGTGAAACCGACGAGCGAGCCGACCAGCACGAGGTAGCCGAGGGCCAGCCAGGACGCGGTGGAGTACGAGCCGAGGTCCAGCCCGTGGTGTTCGCCGCGGCACAGGCCGACGAGGATCCCGCCGGTGCCGCCCGCGAGCATCTGGTACGCGCTGCCGGTGAAGGGGTTCGCGGGCAGCGGCAGCTTCCCCGACCCGAAGGAGCCGAGCGACCAGCACACCGAGCCGGCCAGTACCAGGAGCACCCCGCCGAGTGCGATCTCCCCGCCGAGCCCCGGGCTGGTCAGGACGGCGAGCCCGCCGAAGCCCAGCAGGACCCCGGCCAGGGTGCGGGGGGAGGGGCGGTCGCCGGAGACGGCGCGCAGGACGACCAGCCACATCGGTACGGCGGCCACCAGGAGGGCGGCGAGCCCGGAGGGGATCGAGGTCTCGGCGAGGACGACGAGGCCGTTGCCGCCGAGCACCAGCAGCAGCCCGACCAGGACCGCGGAGCGCACCTGGGCCCCGGTGGCCCGGAGGGCGGCCGGGCCGTCGCGCCAGGCGACCATCCCGGCCAGGAGGAGGCCGGCGGCGATGAAGCGGGCCCCGGCCGAGAGGAACGGGGGCATCGTCTCGACGGCGATCCGGATGCCGAGGTAGGTCGAACCCCAGACGACGTAGACGAGGGCAAGGGCGAACCAGATACGGGCCGTTGGGGTGCGCATGACGCGGAGCCTATGTCGCTGTCCCCTGCACCCATCATGGATTTCTCCGCAGCGGGGCACCCCCGGCCGGGCGGTGCGGTCAGACGGGCGGCGTGGTCGGCCGGGCGCTGCGGTCAGCCGGGCGGTGCGGTCAGACGGGCGGTGCGGCCAGGCCCGTCTTGGCGCCCGCGCCGCAGAGCGGGACGACCGCGGTGCGGCCCTGGAGGGGGTCGTCGGGTGCGGTGGGTCCGACCGCGGCCCAGCAGGCGGCGGCCGTGGGCTCCACGAAGAGCCCGCGCCGGGCCAGGTCGAGCTGGGCCGCGCGGATCTGCTCGTCGGTGACGGTCAGGAAGGTTCCGCCGGAGCTGCGGACGGCCCTCAGGATCTGGCGGGCCCGCGGCGGCGCCGGGATCGCGATCCCCTCGGCCAGGGTGGGGAGTTGGGGGACGGCTTCCGCGTCCTCGGCGCCCGCGCGGAAGGCCGAGGCCAGCGGGGAGACGGCCGCCGACTGGACGGCGATCAGCGTGGGCGGGCGGACCCCGCGGCGGGCCAGCTCCTGCGCCGCCAGCGCGGCCCCGAGCAGCAGCGTGCCGTTGCCGACGGGGACGACGACCACCTCGGGCAGGTGGCCTCCCAGGGCCTCCCAGATCTCGTAGAGGTAGGTCTTGGTGCCGTGCAGGAAGTACGGGTTGAAGACGTGGCTGGCGTAGAACACCCCCGGCAGGTCGGCCGCCTCGCGGGCCGCCGCCGCCGTCGCCTCGCGGCCGCCGGGCACCACCGTCACCGTCGCGCCGTGCGCGCGCATCTGCTCCGTCTTCTTCGCCGAGGTGCCCTCCGGTACGAAGACCTCGCAGCTCAGCCCGGCCCGTGCGCAGTAGGCCGCGAAGGCCGTACCGGCGTTGCCGCTGCTGTCCGCCACCACCCGCCGCGGGCCCAGCCGGCGCGCGAGCTCCACGACCATCACTGCGCCGCGGTCCTTGAAGGACAGCGTGGGCATCAGGAAGTCGAGCTTGGCGTGCGCCCGCTCCGACAGGGGCACCAGCGGGGTGTTCCCTTCCGCCAGCGTGACCCCGAAGGCCCCGGTGAGCGGCAGGGCGGAGCCGAAGCGCCAGAGCGAGTGGGGCCCGGCCGCGGGCTCCAGCGGGGCCGCCGGGTCGGGGGCGAAGTCGAGGTCCCAGGGGCCGTCACAGGCCGGGCAGCACCACGGGGCCGTCCGCGCGTCGGCGCGGGTGCCGTCTTCGGCGCAGACGTAGCCGGGGAGTGCGTGCGTCATGTGCGGAGAGCCTTTGCTCGTTCATGGCCTGTGTATGGCACGGATGTTACGCGTTCGTTGTCCTCTTGTGGTGGAGCGACTCCGTGGGTCAACCTTTCGTCAGCGGCGCGTCGTTGGGCCGAAATGTTTGTCATGGGCATGGCTAAAAGCTGTGCCCTGGCCCGTCCGCGCCCGATCGCCGCGCACCCCCCGCAACGCACCACCGATGAGGAGGACCCCTCACATGTCCGCGATGCGTCACACTCGCCGGAAGACCGTCGGCATCGGAGCGACCGCCACACTGGCCCTCGCCCTCGGAGCCGCCCTCGCGTTACCCGCCTCGGCGGCCCCGCTCGCTCCGCAGGGAGTCATCGAGAACGCAGGCGCCGAGGGCACGGTCGCCGGCAGCTACATCGTGACCCTGAACGACTCCGCCGCCCGCTCCACGGCCGACAGCGGCAAGGCCGTGGCCAAGCGGTACGGCGCGAGGATCGACCGGACCTACAGCGCGGCCCTCAACGGCTACTCCGTCGAGGTCTCCGAGGCGCAGGCCAGGAAGCTCGCCGCGGACCCCGCGGTCAAGTCCGTCGTGCAGAACCGGGTGTTCACCGTCGACACCACCCAGCCCAACCCGCCGTCCTGGGGACTGGACCGGATCGACCAGACGGCCCTGCCGCTGAACCAGAGCTACACCTACCCGGACAAGGCCGGCGAGGGCGTCACGGCGTACATCATCGACACGGGCGTCCGCAAGACCCACCAGGACCTCGGCGGCCGCGCCTCCGACGGCTTCGACGCCATCGACAACGACAACACCGCCCAGGACGGCCACGGCCACGGCACGCACGTCGCCGGCACCGTCGCGGGCACCACGTACGGCGTGGCCAAGAAGGCGAAGATCGTCGGCGTGCGCGTGCTCGACAACAACGGCTCCGGTACGACCGCCCAGGTCGTCGCCGGCATCGACTGGGTGACCCGCAACGCCGTCAAGCCGGCCGTCGCGAACATGTCCCTCGGTGGCGGCGCGGACTCCGCGCTGGACACCGCCGTGCGCAACTCCATAGCCAGCGGCATCACCTACGGGGTCGCGGCGGGCAACGAGTCCACCAACGCCAACACCAAGTCCCCGGCCCGCGTGACCGAGGCGATCACCGTCGGCGCCACCACCAACACCGACGCCAAGGCGAGCTACTCCAACTACGGCGCGGTCCTGGACCTCTTCGCCCCCGGCTCCAACATCACCTCCTCCTGGGGCACCGGCGACACCGCCACCAACACCATCTCCGGCACCTCGATGGCGACCCCGCACGTGGTCGGCGCCGCCGCCCTCTACCTCGCGGCCAACCCGGCGGCCACCCCGGCCCAGGTCTCCACGGCCCTGGTGAACGCGGCCACGCCGAACGTCGTGACCAGCCCCGGCACCGGCTCCCCGAACCGGCTGCTCAACATCGGCACCTCCACCACCCCGCCGAACCCGGGCACCCGCTTCGAGAACACCGCCGACTACGCGGTCAACGACAACGCCACCGTCGAATCGCCGATCACCGTCAGCGGGATCGCCGGCAACGCCCCGGCCACGCTGAGCGTCCCGGTCGACATCAAGCACACCTACGTCGGTGACCTCAAGGTCGACCTCGTCGCCCCCGACGGCACCGTCTACAACCTGCGCAATCGCACCGGCGGCAGCGCGGACAACATCATCCAGACCTTCACCGTGAACGCCTCCGCCGAGGTGGCCAACGGCGTCTGGAAGCTCCGGGTCGCGGACCTCGCCTCCGCGGACACCGGAAAGATCGACTCCTGGGCGCTGCAGTTCTGACGCCGGGGGAGCAGGAACGCGATGAACCGATGAACCGATGAACCACGGGGGCGACCGTTCAGGCGGTCGCCCCCGCTGCGTACCATTCGCGCATTCGTTCGCCCTTTCCTGGAGCCCCGTGACCCACCAGCCCCCGCACCACTGGCCCGCCCCACCGCCCCCGCAGGGGTACGCGTACGGGCAGCCGCCGCTCAACGGCTTCGCGCTCGCCTCCCTGCTCGTCGGGCTGCTCTGCTTCCCGCCGCTCGGCATCGTCTTCGCCCTCGTGGCCCTCGCCCAGATCCGGAAGAAGGGCGAACGGGGCAAGGCGCTCGCCGTCTGGGGGCTGGTGGTGTCGCTGCTGCTGAGCATCGCCGCCGCCGCAGCGGTCCCCGTGGTCGGGCGGGCCCTGGAGGAGCTCGGCGAACGGGGCGGCTCCGGGCGCGCGGCGCAGTTCCGCGGGGACGTGGCGGGCACCCTCGTCGACGCCGCCGAACTGCGGGTCGGGCACTGCTTCAACGTGGCCGGCGGCGACCTGCTCGCCGAGTCGCCCCTGGTGTTCCGCATCGACTGCGCCGAGGTCCACGACGCGGAGGTCACCTCCGCGACCTCGATGAGCGATCCGCAGTACCCCGGGACGGAGCAGATGAGGACCGCCGCCGCGAAGGAGTGCTGGAGCGCGCAGGACACGTACGCGATGGACACCTGGGCCCTGCCCTCGTACGCGGAGCTGTACTACTTCACGCCCTCGCGCCGCAGCTGGCGCGAGGGGGACCGGCGGCTGGTGTGCGTGATCGGCACCCCGAACGAGGACCACCGCGGCAGCCTGCGCAACGACGCGGGCATGCTGACGCCCGGACAGGTGGAGTTCCTGAAGGTCATGAAGGGGGTGGACGAGGCGCTGGGCGAGCAGCCGGACGCGGAGCCGGCCGACGATCTCACCGCCCACCAGGCCTGGGCGTGGGACATGGACAAGGCCCTCGGGGCCGAGGCGCGGTTGCTGGACACGGTCAAGGACCGGCCCGAGCTGGCCGGTCCGGCCGGGGTGCAGCGGGAGCGGCTGGAGGTCGCACGGCGCGCCTGGCAGGAGGCGGCGCGGGCGAAGACCGGGGACGCCTTCCTCGACGCGTGGGACCGGGCGGCCGCCGCGCTGCCGGTCGAGCTGGAGAAGACGCTGCGCGGGGCGTACGGACTGTCGACCACGGTTCCCGAGTGGCTGGAGGGCTCCGGGGACTCCGATGAGGCCTCGCCCGGTGAGCCCGGTGCGCCCGCTGTGCCCGGTCCCGGGCGGAGTCCTTCCAGAGAGTCCGCGTAACGCATGTGACGCGTGGGTTTGAGTGACCTGGCTTCATCACTTCGGGTGAAACTCTGGCCCTTGCTTGCGATGGACAACCCTCGGTTGCCAGGCTGTAGCTGTCTGTCAACCTGATGGGAGTGGCCTGTGACTTTCGGCGAGCAGCCGGCCTATCTGCGCGTCGCCGGGGATCTGCGACGGAAGATCGTCGATGGGTCCCTGCCTCCGCACGCCCGGCTCCCTTCGCAGGCCCGGATCCGTGAGGAGTACGGGGTCTCCGACACGGTGGCCCTGGAGGCGCGCAAGGTCCTCATGGCGGAGGGCCTGGTCGAAGGCCGGTCAGGATCCGGCACGTACGTGCGCGAGCAACCCGTCCCGCGCCGCGTGGCCCGCTCCGGCTACCGCACCGGCGGGGTCTCGACCCCCTTCCGGCAGGAGCAGGCGGAGGCCGGTGCGCGCGGCACCTGGGACTCCAGCAGCGAACAGGCCGCCGCCCCGGCGGACATCGCGAAGCGGCTCGGCATCGAGCCGGGCGAGCGGGTGATGCGCACGCGGTACGTGTACCGCGACGCGGGCGAGGCGATGATGCTGTCGACCTCCTGGGAGCCGCTGACGGTGACCGGCCGGACGCCGGTGATGCTCCCGGAGGAGGGGCCGCTGGGGGGCGCGGGCGTCGTGGACCGGATGGCGGCGATCGACGTGGTCGTCGACAACGTGGTCGAGGAGGTCGGCGCGCGTCCGGGCCTGGCGGAGGAGAGCATGCAGCTCGGCGGGGTGCCGGGGCACGTCGTCCTGGTGATCGGCCGCACGTACTTCGCCTCCGGCCGCGCCGTGGAAACCGCCGACGTCATCGTCCCCGCCGACCGCTACCGCCTGGCGTACCACCTCCCGGTGAGGTGAACCCGCCGGACAGCCCGGCACCCTGCGCGGCGCACTGATCCCGCGTGCGGCGCCGTTCCCGGGGACCAGCCCCCGGACCCCCGCTCCTCAAACGCCGGAGGGGCTGGATTCTGCCCGGCGTGTGCGGGCGAGTTGGCGGCTGACCTCAGCCAAACCCAGCCCCTCCGGCGTTTGAGGAGCGGGGGCGCGGGGGGCGGCCCCCCCCCCCGCGGGGGGGCGGGCGGCGGGGGGGGGGGGCCCCCCCCGGCGGGGCCCCGCGCGCCGGCCGCCGGGGTCGGCGGGGGGTTTGCCCCGCGAGGGGCGGGGGGCGGGGGTGTAACCCCCGGGCAATGCCCAAGCGTGACGGGCCGTCACGGAAGCGGCCTACCTTCCGGCGGTATGACCGATACCGTCACCCCCGCCCCGGCGCCCGCGGCGCAGCAACCGCGCCGGAGCTACGCCAAGCTCGCCGCCGACGAGAGCCGCGAGGACTACTCGCTCAGGTACGCGCCCCACTCCTTCCGCCGCTGGGGCCCCGGCACCGTCGCCGGCACCGCCCTCGGCGGCATCGCCTACCTCGCCGACTTCGCCATCGGCGCCTCCATCGTCTTCGCCTACGGCTTCACCAGCGGGGCCGCCGCGATCCTGGCCGCCGCCGTGGTCATCTTCCTGACCGGCATCCCCATCGCCCGCGCCTGCGCCACGTACGGCCTGGACATGGACCTGGTCACCCGGGGCGCCGGGTTCGGGTACTTCGGCTCCACCCTCACCTCCCTCATCTACGCCTCGTTCACCTTCATCTTCTTCGCGCTCGAAGGCTCGATCATGGCCCAGGCCATGCACCAGGCCGTCGGTCTGCCGGTGGAGATCGGGTACCTGCTCACCACGCTGATCGTGATCCCGATCGTCTTCAAGGGGATGGGCGCCCTCGCCAAGGTGCAGGCCTGGACCCAGCCGATCTGGCTGATCGGGCTGGTCCTGCCGTTCCTCGTGCTCGCCTTCGAGGCCCCCGACGCCTGGGGCGCCTTCGCGCACTTCGGCGGCACGGAAGGGGCCGGCTCCGGCTTCTCGTGGATCGGCTTCGGCTTCGGCACGGGCATCGCGCTCTCGCTCATCGCGCAGATCGGCGAGCAGGCCGACTACCTGCGGTTCATGCCCGCCAAGACCCCGGCCAACAGCCGCCGCTGGAACCTCGCCGTGCTCGCCGCCGGCCCCGGCTGGGTGATCATCGGCGCCGCCAAGCAGCTCGGCGGCGCCTTCCTCGCCTTCGTCGCCCTGGAGGCCGTCGGCAAGACCCACGCGCTGGAGCCGATCGCCCCGCAGCTGGAGGCGCTGCGCCCCTGGCTCGGGGGTCTCGCCCTGCCCGTCGCCGCCCTGTTCGTCATCGTGTCCCAGGTCAAGATCAACGTCACGAACGCCTACAGCGGCTCGCTGTCCTGGTCGAACTTCTTCTCCCGGGTGACCCACCGCCACCCCGGCCGCGTCTGGTACATCTTCCTCAACCTCGGCATCGCGCTGACGCTGATGGAGCTGAACATGTTCGCGATGCTCGGCAAGCTGCTGGGCTTCTACTCCAACGTCGGCATCGCCTGGATCGTCGCGGTCGCCGCCGACCTCGTGATCAACAAGCGGCTCGGGCTCAGCCCGCCGTACATCGAGTTCAAGCGCGCCTACCTGTACTCGGTCAACCCGGCCGGCTTCGGGTCGATGGTGATCGCCTCCACCGTCTCGATCCTCGCCTTCTTCGGCCTTTTCGGGACGTACGCGGAGGCCTTCTCCACCTTCATCGCGGCCGGACTCGCGCTCGTCCTCTGCCCGTTGATCGCCTGGGCGACGAAGGGGAAGTACTACCTGGCCAGGCCGAACACGGTCAACGGCCCGGACGTGCAGGTCGAGGACGTCACCGCCACGCACCTGTGCTCCGTCTGCGAGTCCGCGTACGAGCTCCCGGACATCGCCGCCTGCCCCGTCGTCTCCGGCCCGATCTGCTCGCTCTGTTGTTCCCTCGACGCCACCTGCGGGGACGTCTGCCGCACGGCGGACGCCGGCGCCGCCGTGATCCTTCCGCTTCCGACCGTGCGCGGGGTCTGAACCGGCGCGCACGGCTCACTCGTACGCATGGCCGGATGCGTACGCCTGCGAGGTACCTCTTCGTGAAAAACCGTATCCGCTGAGTAAAGGTCGGGCGTAGGCTCGGGCATATGCGCAATGCGGTTTCCCGGGCAGGTACGTCGGCGGAGGGTGAAACGCGATGAACGACAGCGGTGCCCTGCTCCCGTGGCTGGTCATACGTGAGGACGACAACGGCAACCGCTACCGGGTCGGCCGGTACTCCACCCGGGCCGAGGCCCAGAAGGTCGCCGACAGCCTCGAAAACAGAGGGCACAAGCAGCTGTACTGGATCGAGCGGCTCGCCCAGGACAGCACCGCCGGCCGGACCGGCACGAGGAACTGAGCGGTGCGGCGCACCCGTCGCCGCTGCCTTAGGCTCCGTCCATGACTGTACGAGTGGTCGTGGGCGGAGCCCTTTGTCATGAGGGGCGCCTGCTGGCCGCCCGCCGGAGCGCGCCCCCGGAGCTCGCCGGCCGCTGGGAGCTTCCGGGCGGCAAGGCCGAGCCGGGCGAATCCGTACCCGAGGCGCTCGTGCGCGAGCTGCGCGAGGAGCTCGGCGTCGAGACCGAGGCGCTGGAGCGGATCCCGGGGGAGTGGCCGCTGAAGCCCGGCCTCGTCCTGCACGTGTGGACGGCCCGGCTGCTCTCGGGCGATCCGCTCCCGCTGGAGGACCACGACGAGCTGCGCTGGCTCCGGCCGGAAGAGCTGGACTCGGTGGACTGGCTCGACCAGGACCGCCCGGCCGTCGCCGAGGCGGGCCGCCGGCTGGGCACCGCCGACGGCGTCCCCGGCGCTGGAGGCGCCGGCTCTGAAGGCGTTCGCGGCGCTGGAGGCGTTCGCGGGGGCGCGTGACGCGCACGCGCTAGGCCGTCTGCGCCACAGTGCGCCGGTCCGTGGGGGGCCGAGTGGTACGACGCCGTGAATATCGGGTATGTCGCTATTAATCCCTATCTCGTACTTGTCCCCCGTGGTTCTGTCCCTGTCGAACCGGACTGGGGTCGCCAGCCGGCCCGGGAAGTGATCGGCGTGATCGACACAGACGGTGAATGCGCCGAATGGGCCTTTCCCGCCGAACCGGGTGCCGTCCGCACCGCCCGCCACGCGGTGCGCGGCACCCTTCGCGAGTGGGGTCTCGACTCCGTCGGCGACGTGACCGTCCTGCTGGTCAGCGAGCTGGTCACCAACTCCCTGCGGTACGCCTCCGGCCCCATCGGGGTCCGCCTGGTACGGCGCAATCAGGCCGCGGCCGAGGCCCTCCCGGGTCCGGCACTTCTCGTGGAGGTTTCGGATCCGCTTCCGGATCCACCCCGCGAGCGGGTCGCCGCACCCGACGACGAGGGGGGCCGCGGACTCCATCTGGTGGCCGTCTCGGCACAGCGCTGGGGGACCCGCCACGGGAAGTCGGGGAAGACCGTGTGGTTCGAATTGGCTCTTCCTGGTGAGTAACAAGGTGAGGGGCAGCCGACGATCACACGGCCTGGCCGGAAAACAACGGGATCTTTTTGTGATCGCGAAGGCCGTGTCGTAGAGCGCCGTGGTGCTGAATACTTCGGTCATGGCCGGTCCGGTTGCGGTGAGCTGGAGGGGACGGTCGCGTGAGCGAGATACCTGCACAGGCACATCAGGCCCGTGTGCCCGGGGACGCGTCTGGGGAGACCTGGCACGACTCCTTGTGGCACAGCAGCCCGCCTGGCTCGATATATGACTACATAAAGGTCGCTTCCTTCTCGATCGGGCCCGACGGGCTCATCGATCAGTGGAGCCTGCGCGCCGAAGAACTCTTCGGGCTGACCGCCGCCGAGGCCGTCGGCCGTGACCCCGTCGACGCCTTCATGCCTCCGGAACTGCGCGCCGGCGCCCACCGCAGGGTGGGCGAGATTCTCGACGGCAAGGAATGGACCGGCCTGATCCCCTTCCGGATCCCCGGCGGCGACGGTGCGCACGGGGTGGCTGAGATCTATGTGATGCCGACGCAGACCGAAACCGCCGAGCGGGCCGCGCTCTGCGTCGTGGTCGACGTCCGCGCGCTGCGCCGGATCGAATCCGATCTGGCCGCCTCGCAGGCGATATTCGGCCAATCTCCCTTCGGGTTCCTGCTCTTCGGTACGGACCTCACCGTGCAGCGGGCCAACCGCCGCTTCGCGACCGTCTTCGGCGGCGCCGCCGAGGAACACCGCGGCCGCACCGTCCACGACTACCTCCCCGCGCACGAGGCCGACCGGATGGCCGAAGCGCTGCGCAGGTGTCTGGACACCGGCGAATCGGTCAACGACCTCCAGATCACCGGCGCCGCCCCCGGCAGCCGGGACAACCGCCACTGGTCCATCAACCTCTACCGGGTCCACGGCGGCACCGGCCGCCCCATCGGAGTCGCCGGCATCGGCATCGACGTGACCCGCCGCCACCTCGCCGCCCGCGAGGCCGCCGGGGTCCGGCGCAACCTGGCCCTGCTCAACGAGGCCGGACACCGCATCGGCAACTCCCTCGACCTGGAGACCACCGCCCGCGAACTCCTCGACGTCACCGTCCCCGGTTTCTGCGACCTGGCCGCCGTCGACCTCTACCAGGGGCTGCTGCTCGGTGACGACGACCGACCCGCCCGCCCGCAGGGCCCCGGCGTGCCCAGCCTGCCCGGCCACGGAACGGGCCGGGCGCCCTCGGCGCCGCTGCGCCGGGTGGCCTTCTCCTCGGCCGTGTCGGACGCCCCGCTGTCCGGCCCGGGCGCGCTGGTCTCCGTAGGGGAGGTGCACCGGTACCCGGCCGGATCGCCGGGGGCCTTCGCGCTGCGCACGGCGCGGCCGCGGCTGGTGGAAGGCGGCGGATCCGACTCCGGGGACCTCGTCCAGTCCACCCTCGTCGTCCCGCTGGTCGCGCACGACACGGTGGTCGGACTCGCACAGTTCTCCCGCACCAAGGGCAGCGAGCCCTTCGGCGAACGCGACCGGGCGGTCGCCGTGGAGCTCGCCGCGCGCGCCGCCGTCTGCATCGACAACGCCCGCCTCTACCGGCGCGAGCACGAACGCGCGCTGATACTCCAGCGCAGCCTGCTGCCCCCCGGCGACCCGGAGGCCGCCGGACTCGACATCGCCTGCCGCTACCTGCCCGGCAACGCCGCCACCGAGGTCGGCGGCGACTGGTTCGACGTCATCGAGCTGCCCGGGCACCGCACGGCACTGGTCGTCGGCGACGTCATGGGCCGCGGACTGCGGGCCGCCGTGGCCATGGGCGAACTGCGCACCGCCGTACGGACCCTCGCGCTGCTGGACCTGGAACCGGCGGAGGTGCTGACCGCGCTGGACGAGATCGCCCGGGGCCTCGGCGCCCCCGGCGGCTCCCAGCAGGCCTCCCGGGCCGCCCTGCACTCGCGGGACGCCGACCGCTCCGAGGTGTACCTCGCCACGTGCGTCTACGCCGTCTACGACCCGGTCACCCGGCGCTGCACCATCGCCAACGCCGGCCACATGCCGCCCGTGCTGGTGGAACCGGTCGAGGAGGGCGCCGCGCCCCGCCCCGGCCTGCTGCTGGAGATCCCCACCGGCATGCCGCTGGGCGTGGGCGGGGAACCCTTCGAGGAGGTCGAGGTCGAACTCCCCGAAGGCGCCATGCTGGCGCTCTACACCGACGGACTGGTCGAATCCCGGACCCACCCCCTGGAGGAGGGCCTACGCGGCCTGCGGAACGCGCTGGCCGACCCCTCGCGCCCGCTGGAGGAGGTCTGCGACCACGTCCTGAACACCCTCGACACCCGGCACGGCGAGGACGACATCGCGCTGCTCATGGCCCGGGTCCAGGGCCTCCCGGTGGACGCGGTCGGCGACTGGCAGCTCCCGCGCGAGGCCCGCTCCGTGGGCCGGGCCCGCGAACTGGCCCGGGCGAAGCTGCCCGCGTGGGGCCTGGAGGGGCTGCTCGACACCACGGAACTCCTGGTGAGCGAGCTCGTCACCAACGCCCTGCGCTACGGCGAGGGCGAGATCCGGCTGCGCCTCCTGCTGGACCGCACCCTCGTCTGCGAGGTCTGGGACGCCAACCTGGTCCAGCCCCGCCGCCGCCGGGCCCGCGACACCGACGAGGGCGGCCGCGGCCTCCAACTGGTCGGCCTCCTCTCCGCGGGCTGGGGCACCCGCCGCACCCACCGCGGCAAGACGGTCTGGTTCGAACTCCCGCTCCCGGGCGCAGTGGCCGAATCGGTGACCGAACTGTCGGCGGAGCAACTGCTGAGCATGTACGGGTGAGTGTCCAGGAGCCGTGTGAGGCGTCCGCCGCCGGGCCCGAAGACTGAGTGAGGGGGAGTCCCGTACGGGACTCCCCCTCACTCATGCGCCCCTTGCTCGGCTACGTACCCGACCCTGCCCCCGGTGTGCGGCGCAGGGGCTCGAAGCCGCGGGCGAGGCCGCGCTTGAGGACGCCGGCAAGGGGGCGTTCGACGAAGCGGTTGACCAGCCACGCGGCGACGAGCATGCCCACCGTCATCACGGCAACGAGCGCCCACGGCGAGAGGTCGTGGCGCAGCAGGCGGATTCCGGTCCAGCCGATGTGCTCGTGGAGGAGGTAGAGCGGGTACGTGGTGGCGCCGGCCACGGTGAGCCACTTGCCGCGGATCCAGGAGAGCTTGCCGAGCGCGAGCGCGAGCATCACCAGATAGCCCAGGGTCATGAGCGCGATGGCGGGCTTGGCATCCATGGTCCGGCCGAGGCTGACGGCCAGGCCGTCGCTGTAGAGCGTGACCTGGCGGACCGAGAAGAGCCACGAGATCGCGACGATGCCCCAGAGCAGCAGGGTCGGCTTGAACCGGTACATCAGGTACATCGCCACGCCGGCGATGAAGTACGGCGAGTACTCGGGCATGAGGATGTAGTTGGCAAAGGGCGCCCGACCGGCGGTGACCAGGACACAGGCGACGGTCCACAGCACGCAGAAGAGAACCACCCGGCGGTAGGTCACGCCCTTCCACACCACCAGGGCGAACAGCAGGTAGAAGCGGATCTCGACCCAGAGCGTCCAGTACACGGCATCGACCGAGCTGACCTTGAACGCTTCGTGCAGCATCGTGAGGTTGAGGAGCACGTCCTTCGAGCCCGGCGGCTGTACGACCACCGGCCAGAGAGTGACCACAGCCGTGGTGGCCAGGACGGCGAACCAGTACGCGGGATAGAGCCGGACCACACGGGACGTGAAGAATTCGCTCAGGCTGCGGCCCCAGCTGCTCATACAGATCACGAAGCCACTGATGATGAAGAAGAGCTCGACCCCGGTCCACGTGTACGAGGCCCACGGACACCCTCTTCGACGGTGCCGGCCGAACCACCGCCGTCATCTCGAAGAAGTTCGGCACCGAGACCAAGCGGACCACCACGAGCTACACCGGGGACACCACCACGGTCGTCCCGCCCCAGGGCGGCATCGCCACGACCACGGTCACCGACGGGCTCGGACGGACCGTCGAACAGAAGCAGTACACCAACGCCGCTCGGACGACCTCCCAGTCGACCAAGTACGGCTACAACAAGCTCGGCCAGCTGGAGCAGGTCACCGACCCGGCCAACGTCAAGTGGACCTACACCTACGACGTCCGGGGCCGGCAGGTCGAGACGGACGACCCGGACAGGGGCCTGACCAAGACGGCCTATGACCAGGGCGACCGCGTCACGGACGTGACGGACGCCACTGGTGTCACCCTGCACACCGACTACGACGCCCTCGGCCGCGTGGTCAGCACCAAGCAGGGCTCGACGGTCCTGACCGCCCAGGTCTACGACACGGTCGCCAAGGGCCAGCCGACGAAGTCCACCCGGTACGTGGGAGGCAAGGCCTACGAGTCGGAGATCCTCACCTACAACGACCTCTACCAGCCCCTCACCACTGAGATGACCATCCCGTCCACCCCCGACACGGGGTCCTTGGCGGGCACGTACAGCTGGACAAACAGCTACAACATCAGCGGCCAGGTCCTGACGACCAAGCAGCCCGCCCTGGGCGACCTCCCGGCCGAAACGGTCGGCAGCACGTACAAGACGGTCTCCGGCCTGCTGAACAGCATGGCCGCGGGCAACAGCCGCCTTGTCACGGCGATGACGTACGACCACTACGGGCGCGCCATCCGTCAGGAGCTGGGCTCGGCCGGACAGCGCCTGTACCGGTCCACGGAGTACGACGAGCACACAGGCGCGCTCAGCCGCGTGTACACGGACCGTGACGTCGCACCCCAGCGGATCGAGGACACCAAGTACACGAACGACCCCGCGGGCAACCTGACCTCGATCGCCACGGCGTACGGCCAGGACGCCCTCCGCACCACCGACACCCAGTGCGTCGACCTCGACGCACTGCGCCGCATCACCCAGGCGTGGACCAACAAGGGCGAGACCTGCGCGGCCTCGCCGTCGGCCACGGCCCTCGGCGGCACGGACCAGTACTGGACCACGTACACCTACGACGCGGTCGGCAACCGCAAGACGGAGACCCAGCACAAGACGGCTTCCGGCCCCACGGCCGACACCATCCGCACCTACGCGACCCCGACTGCCGGCAAGCACGACCTGCCGAAGGTCACCCAGACCGGCACCGACCCGCACGACGAGACCTTCACCTACGACGCTCTGGGCAACACGAAGACCCGCAAGAGCGGCACGGGCGAAACCCAGTACCTCGACTGGGACGCCGAAGGCCACCTCAAGACGGTCAAGCAGGGGACGTCCACCAGCTCCTACCTCTACGACAGCGGCGGCCAGCGACTCCTGCGCAAGGACTCGACGGGAACAACCCTCTACCTCCCCGCCGGTAACGAGCTCAAGCTCGACAAGGCCGGCAAGATCACCGGCACCCGCTACTACGGCGGTGTCGCCATGCGCACCGGCGGCAAGCTCACCTTCACTGTCGCCGACCACCACAACACCAGCACCACGCAGGTGACCGCCGATGCCGCGCAGACGGTGACGCGACGCAAGACCGGAATCTTCGGCGACGACCGCGGAACCCAGCCGGCCAACTGGGCAGGCGAAAAAGGCTTCGTAGGCGGAACGAAGGACACGGAAACAGGCCTCACCCATCTCGGCGCCCGCGAGTACGACCCCACGATCGGCCGCTTCATCTCGGTGGACCCGATCATGGACCTGTCCGACGCCCAGCAGCTCCACGGATACACGTACTCGAACAACAACCCCGTCAGTCTCTCGGACCCGTCGGGCCTGCGACCTGATGGAGTCTGCGGCGGAAACACCAGCAGGTGCGCATCCGACAATGACCGCAGCGGGGCGACGACCGACTATCACGAGAGCTGGGAGTACAAGGGCAACGGCGGCTGGAAGTGGTCGTCATGGATAACCCAGAGCAAGAAGGGCAAGAAGGACAAGGTCTACGGCGGCATAGGCTACGGCGACTGGTACGACATGACGCCGCGCAAGCTGAAATTCAGCCGTAACACGATCCCCGGGATGGGTCGCTACTTCGCCTCCTCGCTCGACTTCTTCAACCCGCTCACACGCTTCGGATTGACCGCGGGAGGCGGATACGACAGCCTGATGGAGGAGTTGGGGGTCGACACCTCCGACCCGGCCTACGAAGACGGCGAAGGCCTGGTCGAAATGGCCACCCTTGTCTTCGGTGGCGTCGGCAAGTCGTTCTTGAAGAACGCTAAGAAGCTGTGCCACTCCTTCTTGCCGGGCACCGAAGTCCTCATGGCGGACGGTTCCCGCAAGGAAATCCAGGACATCGAGGTCGGGGACGTGGTATTCGCCACCGACCCGCAGACCGGTGAAAGTTACAAGAAGACCGTTCTCGAAACCATTCGCACCGAGGACGACAAGGACTTCACCGAACTCACCGTGGCCGCCGAAGACGGCCCGGCCGTCATCGTCGCCACGGACACCCACCCCTTCTGGGTTCCGGAACTCGCCGAATGGGTCAACGCCGGCGACCTCCAGGTGGGCACGACCCTGCGCACCAGCGCAGGCAAGCACGTAGAGATCACCGCCCTAAACAAGTACACCAAGCGCCAGCGCACCCACGACCTGACGATCTCTGACGTCCACACGTATTATGTGCTCGCAGGCGCCACCCCAGTACTCGTTCACAATTGCAACGAGTCTATGGACTTCGTGCATGGGACGAGCTCAACTCATGCCGATAGCATCGAGGCCAATGGACTGAGCGGCGATGCTGCCCGCGGGAATTCCCACGGTGGGGGTGTGGGGCAGCCCGGCAACCTGTTCACTTATCGGGTGAGCCCTGGCGACTTGGATACCCTGAGCGCCGCTGCAACGTTTGGCGGAAGCCGTACGGCTACCGGTGACCGCCCGGCGATTCTCATCTTCCGTATGTGTAAATGCACGTACGACCGATTGACCGCAGAGGGACATATAACGACCCGGGTCACCGATGAGGTGAGCGGGAGGTTTGAGCACATCTTCGGACCAGGAGCGATGCCATACCTGCAGCAAGTCTATCGCAGGAACCTATAGTCGTAGTGGATGGCTGCGAGCTGCGAGAATGATTGGCGGTGACGTGTGAGTGGTGGACCCCGCAGAGTACGACAAGGACATTCCGGGCGTTCAAGAGCACTTGAAGAAATTTGAACGCGCTGTTGCGAATATCCATCGGACCCATGGTGGACGCTCGATGGAAGAAATTCGGCAGGCACTCTTGGAGGAATTTGATTCCATGGGCTTGGTGGTGTGGAGTGAGGTCGCGGATGACACGGCTCGTCGCATTGCTGACGGGTTGATGGGCGACGCGCAGGGCTGACACCTAGCGGCTCCACTTGGCTATGACGGCAAATCTGAAGCCCCATCGTTGTGACTGATGGGGCTTCAGTCGTGTCTGACGGCAGTAGTTGACGGCAACGGCGGCGAACACCAGGGGTGTTCGCCGCCGTTGCCGTGCCGTGTGCCAGGGGTGGTCGAGGGCGGGGCTGAGGAGGTCGATGGCATCGTGCTGGAGGCGGAGCCGGACGTGGGCGTAGACGGTGGCGGTGACGCCGATGTGGGCGTGGCCGAGGAGTTCCTTGATCACGATGAGTTCGACCCCCTCCTCCAGGGGCAGAGCGGCGGTCGAATGGCGGAGGTCGTGGAAGCGGATGCGGCGGAGGCCGGCCTTGCGGAGGAGCGTGGTGAAGGTGCGGGTGAGGTTAGTGGGGTCGATCGGTCTGCCCTGCGCGGTGGTGAATACGTGCCCGTTGTGCTGCCACGTGGTGCCTGTTACCTCGCGCTCGCGCTGCTGCTGATCGTGGTGGAGTTTCAGCGACTGGACGCAGCGGGCGGGAAAGGCGATACGGCGCTCGGAGGCCCGCGTCTTGGTGGGCAGCGTGGTGAGCCCGCCTGCGTTGGTGCGTTGCAAGGTTCGGCGGATTGCGGCGGTGCCCGCGTCGAGGTCGAGGTCTTCCCAGCGAAGTCCGAGGAGTTCGCCCTTGCGGAGTCCGGTATGGAGGGCGAGCTCGAACAGGGTGGTGCAGCCGGTGACCCTGTGCGGCGATGAGGAACTGGCGGGCCTCGGTGGCGGTGAGGGGTTCGAAGCGTCGGGGTCGGGATGCGCCGGTGCGGACGTTGCGGGCGACGTTGCGCGGGATCTCCTCCTCGCGCACGGCGTGCTCCGGGGCGGACTTGAGGACGGAGTGGATGTAGGTCAGCGTCAGCGGAGACAGCCGCTTGGAGCAGCACGCTCGGACGGCGCAGCGTCGGGCACGGGAAGCGGAACTCGACCAGCGATGGCTCACAATCCGTGAGGAACACCAGCGGATCTTCAACGAGCGCCGGAAGATCAAACGCGAGACGAGCCGCCGCGGCGTGTTCCCGCCGCCACACCATGACGACGACGCCGACTCAGGCCCCTCGCCCCGCGAGAAGCTGGAAACCGCCCTGGCCGAATCGAAGAAGCGATGGCAACAGTGCCCTGACAGCCAGCCGGACATTTTGGCCAGGTGGGCAGCAGGGGAAGCTGTTCAGAGTTTCTCTACTTGATCAAGGTGGACCGCTGCCGCGGCCCGCGCGCGCTCCGGCCCCTCGGGGTCGCCGCCCGTTCCTTTCTCCGCCCGGCCGGCGCGGGCGCGCAACGCCACCAGCAGGCACTGTTCTGGGGCTCTACCCAAGCTCCGGCCCTCTCTCCGAGGGGCGGGAGGCCCCAGTTCGGGGGCGAGTTCGTCGTGGTGAGTGGTCGCGGAGCGCGGGAGGGGAACCTAGCCGGCCGGTCACCGGAGGTGTACCAGGAACGCCCGGAGGCCGCCTGGGCCGAGCGTAAGCGTCACAGCGTTGGCCATGGCGGTCCCCGGAGAACCCTGGTACGGCGAAGCTGCCCGACCGACGAGGGGCCCCTCCCGCCGGGGCTCCGAGCCTGCCAGGGCTCGGCCTTGACCGGCTTCTCAGTGTGAACAGGCAGTGCGTTACCACGGCTCCTGGGCGGGTGTCTGCCAAATAGTCTCCGGTTGGCTCGCCGTACCGGCCTACCGTGGCGCTGACCGTAACGGCATCCTGCTCCCCAGCAGCGCGCGCGGCGCTCAGGTTGCCTCTTTCGGGACCTGAGCGCCGCGGGCTGTTGGGAAGGGGTGGCCGTCAGGCCGCCTTGCCGGACTTCAGGGCGGCCAGGCGGGCTTCGATTTCCGAGGTTTTGCCGAGGTCGTCCAGGGACTCGAACTGGGCGTCCAGGGAGGAGGCGGCCAGTTCCTGTTTGCCCAGGGCCATGGCCTCCTCGCGGCGGACCTTTTCCTCGAAGCGGCCGATGTCGCTGGTCGGGTCCAGTACGTCGATGTTCTTGACCGCGTCCATCATCGTGTTCTGGGCCTGCGCGGTCTTGGCCCGGGAGACCAGCTCGTCGCGCTTCGCCGTCAGCTCCGTCAGCTTGGTCTTCATCGAGTCCAGGCCCGACTTCAGCTTGTCGACCACCTCGGTCTGGGCGGCGATCGTCGGCGCGGCCGTCTTCGCCTCCTTCTCCGACTGCAGCTGGCGGCCGAGGGCGACCTTCGCGAGGTTGTCGAACTTGTCGGCGTCTGCGGTGGATCCGGAGGCGCGCAGTTCGTCGGCCTTCTTGCTCGCCGCGAGGGCCTTGCCGCCCCACTCCGCGGCCGCGTCCACGTCCTCCTTGTGGTCCGCCTCCAGCATCCGCAGGTTGCCGATGGTGGTGGCGACGGCCTGCTCCGCCTCGGAGATGTTGTTCGTGTAGTCGCGGATGAGCTGGTCCAGCATCTTCTGCGGGTCTTCCGCCTGGTCCAGCAGGGAGTTGATGTTTGCCTTGGCCAGCTGGGTGACTCGGCCGAGGATGCTCTGCTTGCTCATGTGGTCTTTCTCCTTGGGAGGGGAGGGGGAGAGGGAGGGGGTACGTGCGTGTCAGAAGCGGCCGCCGCCGCCCATGCGGCCGCGGGTGCCGCCGCCGCCGAAGGAGCCGGGTCCGCGGCCGCCGCCCCCGCCTCCGCCGAAACCGCCGCCGAAGCCACCGCCCCCGCCCCCGCCGCGGCCGCCGCCCAGGATCTCGCCGAGGATGATCCCGCCGAGCACCGCGCCGCCCATGCCGCCGCCCTGCTGTCGGCCACCGCCGTACGGGTTCTGGTAGCCCCGTACGTCCTGTTCGGCCAGCTGCTGCGCCTGGCGCGCGAGGGACTCCGCCTGCTGGGCCTCGGAGAGTGCGCCCGCCGGGTCGGGGCCCGCCAGGGACGTGGACCGCTCCAGGTGGCGCTGGGCCTCCGCCAGCCGGGTCCGGGCCTGACTGCCGATCGCACCCCGGCTGGTGGTGATGTAGTCCGTGGCCGCGCCGATCGCGCTGCGCGCGGTGAGCAGGGCCTGGTCGAGCAGGGCCGCGGCCCGCTGCCGGCCCGACTCCCGTTCGCGGGCCCCGGCCAGCGCCTCGTCGAGGGCCGCGTCGGCCTCCTCCACGCGGCGCAGCGCGTCCATCGGGTCGTACCGGCCGGCGCTCTGCTCCTGCCGTACGTCGGCCAGTACGGCCTCCGCCCGGCTGATGCGGCCGCGCAGATCGCCGGTCGAGCCCTCGGTGGTGCCGGTCAGCAGCCCGCGCGCATCGGCCAGGTCCGTGTCCGTCTCGCCCAGCGCGCCCGGCAGCTTCCCGGCCGCCTCCGCCAGCTCCTGCGCCCGCCGCTCCACCGCGTCGACCAGGGTGGCCGCCTGGTCCACGGCGCCCTCGGCCGCCCGGACGTGCACGGCGGCCTTGCCGTTGTCGCCGGAGTCGATGGCGGCCCGGGCTTCGCCGAGGCTGGTCGTCGCGAACAGCAGCCGGTCCTTTGCCTGTTCGGGGTTGGCGGCCACCGGCGCCGCCGCGGAGTCCGCGTACTGGCGGGCGAGCGCCGTGAGGGTCGCCACCGCCGTGGTCGTACGGCCCGTCAGGGCGCGGAAGTGGGCCTCGACGGTCGCGAGCGCCTGCGGGGCGTTCTTCTCCAGGTCCCGCAGCCGGTCGAAGTCCGCCGTCTCGGCGTCGAGCCGCCGGCTCGCCTCCGTACAGCGGGCCACGATCTCGTCGAGCATCCGGCGCCGGGTGGCGTCGTCCTCCGGGTAGGCGTCGTCGAGCTGCTGGCGCAGCCGGAACGCGGCCGTCAGCTCGCCCTTCCCGAACTCCACCGCCTGCGTGAAGGCCGCCACCGCCTCCTCGCCGAACTGGGCGGTGGCGAAGCCGAGTTCCTCGGTGCTGGTGCGGATCGCGTCGTCGGTCTCCACCAGCAGGGCCTTGGCCCTGGCGTCCAGCTCCGGCAGCGGAACGGGTGCGGGCCCCTGCCCGGACCAGCCGGTGGTCCGTGCGCCGCTGCTGCCGCCGCCCGCCTGCCTGCGCTTGCGGCGGGTGTACGCGTACGCCCCGAGGGCGCCGGCCGCGCCGACCGCGACCACCGGGAGCACGAAGTCCCCGGCACCGCTCTCGCCGCTCGCCCCGGCGCCTCCGGGGTCGGCCTCGCCGGGCACGACGGCCGGCACCGGCACGGGCAGTCCGCCCAGGACCGCGTCGTAGCCGTTGGCGGCGCCGATCGCGGCGCCCGCCCAGTCGTTCTGCTTGAGGGCCGGCTCGATGGCGGTCTGCGCGACCGCCGCGAGCTGCTCCTTGGTGAATCCGGAGTCGACATCGGCCGAATACGCGTACTGCCGGGCCCCGGTGGCGACGGCCAGCAGGACGTCGTTCTGCCCGAGGCCGTTCTTCTGGGCGGTGGCATCGGCCCAGCTCTGCGCGGACCGGCCGGAGAAGTCGCGCACGTACGTGACGAACAGCTGGACCTTGCGGTCGGCGTACAGCTTGTCCAGCGCGGCGGTGACCTCCGGCCTGCGGTCGCCCAGGGCGCCCACCCGGTCGGTGATCTGCCCCTGCTGCGACAGGGTGACGGGATCGTCGGCCCGGGCGGCCGGGGCGGTGACCGCCGCCCAGCCGGTGGCCGCGAGCAGCCCGGCGGCGAGGGCGAGGCCGGTCCGGGCGGGTATCCCGGGGGTGGTGCGCTTCCTCGTGCGCCTCTTCGCGCGCTTCTTCGTCCTGCTCTTCGGCGGAGTCACATTTCGGAGGGTATGGGTGGTTCAGTGCCCCCGCACCCGGAGCCGCCCGGCCCCGGGTGCGGGGTCCGGCGGCTACGGCAGGGCGTACGCCGAGAGGGTGGGCCAGGACAGTACGAGGCGCTCGCCGACCAGCAGGGTCTCACCGTCGGAGGAGGCCGGGTGCTCCCACATGCGCTGCGTCATGCCCGTCCCCGTGTCCAGCGCGCCGACGTACGGATCCGTCGTACGGCCGAACCGGCTGCGGCGGCCGGCGCTCCGGACGTCGACGTACAGGGCGCCCGCCCGCAGGCCGAGGAATCGCAGCGCGCACTGCGGACCCCGGTGCCGGGTCAGCGTGCGCTGCCAGCGCAGCGCCCCGGTCCCGGCGTCGAGTGCGACGACCCGGTCCCCGCCCAGGCCCGGATCGTACGCGGCCACGTACACCGTGCCCGCCTCGATCAGCGGCCCTTCCGCGGCGTGGCCCACGTCGAACCGCCACAGATGCCGGCCGGTGCTCCGGCGCAGGGCGATGAGGAAGGGGCCGTCCAGGAAGTGGACCGGGCCGTCCCCGAGGTCCTGCTCCCCGTACACCGTGTGCTTCGCGGGCGAATCCACGGACCACGACCACACCGCACGGCCGGTCGGCAGGTGCAGTGCTTGGAGCAGCCGGGAGTCCTTCAGGAGCAGGCAGTCGCCCGCCGCCGCCGGTGACCCGGCGGCGGGGTCCGGGAGGGAACGCCGCCACAGCACGTCGCCGGTCGCCGCCTCCAGAGCGGTGAGATCGCCCGGCGCCCCGTGCAGCAGCACCGGGCCGAGGTTGTGCAGGGGCCGGCGCTCCGGCAGGTCCCGCCACCAGCGCACCCGGCCGTTCTCCGGCTCCCGGGCCACCAGCCGGACCCCGGGCTCGTCGGTGCGCGACACCTCGACGTAGACGGTGGCGGCGTCGGCGACGCAGGAGATCCGCATCCGCCGCTGCCCCGGAAGCCGGGGCGCCCCGCTCACCCCCTCGTCGGCACGGGCCGTCCAGTGGAGCGTGCCCGTCTCCGGGTTCAGGAAGGCCACCTCGGTTCCCGACCGCCGTACGAGGTGTCCGCCGGCCGCGTGCAGTTCGTCCGCCATCGCGCCCCCGGACCAGGCGAGCTTGCCCGGCGCGGGACTGCGGTAGCCGGTCCCGGCCGGTGCGAAGACGACCGTCGTCCCGGGCGACAGCGGGGTACCCGGGTCGGCGGCCACCGCTGTCAGCCAGGGCGCGCCGCCCCCGGCCGCGTACGTCCACGCGGCGGCGAGCAGCTCGCCGGCCCGCTCGGCGGCGTCGGGCAGGCTCCGGGCCCGGCGGGCCCGTTCCGCGGCGCGGCCCAGGTCCTGCTGCGCCGGGGCGGGCGCCACGACCCGCTCCCGGGCGCCGGCCAGGGCGGCCGCACAATGGCTCGCCTTCTCGTCGGCGGCCGCCTCCAGCCGGCCCCGCAGCAGGGCGGCCGCTCGGCCGCGCAGCCGCTCGGCGTCTACGTCCCGCCCGCTCGCGGCGTGCCGGTCGGCCTCCTCCCGCAGCCAGGAGGCCCGCTCGGACAGGGCCGGGGGCAGCGCCGCCCCGGCCTGCTCCAGCACGCGCGCCGCGCTCTCGTGGTCCTTGGCCGCGGCGAGGTCCTCCGCCAGCTGGCACAGGACCAGCAGCCGGGCCACCGCGTCGCCGATCCGCTCGGAGAGTTTCAGGGCCGCGGGCAGGTCCCGCACCCCCATGGCCACGACCATTTCGTACGTCTCGGCCGCCCGCTGGCCGGGGTCGGTGATGAAGTCCAGGTACAGCCGGGCCCATTCGGGGTCGGAGGCGATCGCCGCCTTCTGGATCCGGTCGATCAGGGGTCTGTCCTCGGGCTTGTTACCGAGGTGGTGCTCGGAGATCTGGCGAGCCTGCTCGGGGTCGACCTTGAGCAACTTCCCGGCCACCTCCCGCAGCAGGCCCGCCCGATCGGGGTCGGGCACCGTGAACAGCGCCTGGTGCGCGTCCGTCAGCAGCCGGTGGGACCGGGCCGGGGCGTGCGCGGCGGTGCTCCCGGCCAGCCGGAGCAGATGCCGGGCCACCCGCGCACCGTCGTGGCGGCCCGCGGTCCAGGCCGCCGCCTCGGCGTCGCGCAGCAGGCGGCGGGCCAGATCCGCGTCGAAGCGGGCCGCGGTGTCGGCGGCCGTGCCCAGGATCTCGATGCGGGACTCGCTGTCGGCCGGCAGCAGCAGGAGGGTGTCCTCGACCTCGGTCAGCAGGTCCCGCAGGAACTGCTGCCCCACGCCGGGCACCACCGGTCCCCGGTCCCGGGCGACCGGCTCGTCCACGACCCCGTCTTCGGGCGCGGCCGCGGACCCGCCCGCGGCTCCGCCCCCGCCCCCGCCCCCAGTCCCGCCCCCGGCTCCGCCGCGGCCACCGTCCCCCGGCGCCGCCGCGGCCGTCCCGTCGGGGGCCGGCTCCGGGGCCGCCGTCGTGGCCGCCGCCGTAGCCGCCGCCGACGAGCCGCCCAGCAGCCCCCGCAGCTCCTTCGCCACCACGGCCGCCGACTCCGGCCGGTCCGCCGGGTCCTTGGCCAGCAGCTGCCGCACCAGCCGCTCCACCTCCGGCGCGACCGGGGCGCCGGCCGTGCGCAGCGGGAGCGGCGCGTCCTCGATGTGCCGGCGCATCAGGACGTAGGGGCTCTCGGCCTCCCCGAAGGGCGCCTCCCCGCTCAGCAGGGCGTACAGCACGCCCCCCAGCGCGTACAGATCGCACCGGGCGTCCACCCGCTCGCCCCGCCACTGCTCGGGGGCCATGTACGGCGGGCTGCCGAAGATCCGGCCGGTCACCGTCCAGCCGGCGGTGGCGTCCGAGGAGTGCGCGATGCCGAAGTCGCAGATCTTCAGCCGGCCCCCGGGCAGCAGGAAGAGGTTGGCCGGCTTCAAGTCCCGGTGGATCACCGCGCGTTCATGGGCGGCGGCCAGCGCCTCGGCGGTCTGCGCGGCGAGGTCCAGGGCGGCCGCCACCGGCATCCCGCCCGGAGCCCGCAGCAGCGCCGTGCGCAGGTCCTCGCCCGCCAGCAGCTCCATCACGATGAAGAGCCGTCCGTCCTCCTGGCCCACGTCGTGCACCACGGTGATGCCGGGGTGCTGGAGCCGGGCCCCGATGGTGGCCTCGCGCCGGAAGCGGGCGACGAGCTCGTCGTTGGTGGCCGCCTCCAGCAGCACCTTCACCGCCACGGCCCGCTCCAGCGCCGTGTCCTGCGCCCGCCACACCTCGCCCATGCCGCCCTGGCCGAGCCGCTGTTCGAGGCGGTACCGGTCCGCCAGCTGATCCCCCACCCGCACCGCGAATGCCCCCTGAGGTCATGTCGACGACGTTGCTCAGGGGGCATTCTGTCCTGCCGAGTGAACGATTGGGGGCGGCTATTGACCGGAGCGACGCCCGATCTTGTTCCCCAGCCACACCAGCGGGTCGTACTTGCGGTCCACGGCCCGTTCCTTCAGCGGGATCAGGGCGTTGTCGGTGATCTTGATGCCCTCCGGGCAGACCTCCGTGCAGCACTTGGTGATGTTGCAGTAGCCGAGCCCGTGCTCCTCCTGCGCCGTGCGCTTGCGGTCCAGGCCCGCCTCGGCCGCCGCGTCCAGCGGGTGCATGTCCAGCTCCGCCACCCGCATAAGGAAGCGCGGACCGGCGAAGGCCGCCTTGTTCTCCTCGTGGTCGCGCACCACGTGGCAGGTGTCCTGGCACAGGAAGCACTCGATGCACTTGCGGAACTCCTGCGAGCGCTCCACGTCGATCTGCTGCATCCGGTACTCGCCCGGCGCCACCCCGGCGGGCGGCACGAAGGCGGGTACTTCCCGCGCCTTCTGGTAGTTGAAGGACACGTCCGTCACCAGGTCGCGGACGACCGGGAAGGCCCGCAGCGGGGTCACGGTGATCGTCTCCTCGCGGGAGAAGGTCGACATCCGCGTCATGCACATCAGCCGCGGCCGCCCGTTGACCTCGGCGCTGCATGAACCGCACTTGCCCGCCTTGCAGTTCCACCGCACCGCGAGGTCGGAGGCCTGGGTGGCCTGGAGCCGGTGCACGATGTCCAGGACCACCTCCCCGTCGTTCACCTCCACGGTGAAGTCGCGCAGCTCACCGCCCTCCGCGTCGCCCCGCCAGATCCGGAACGCGGCATCGTAGGTACTCACTCGTAGAGCTCCTCTTCGGCGAGGTACTTGACCAGCTCTTCCTTCTCGAAGAGCGCGAGCAGGTCCGGTCGGATGGGGTCGGTGCGCACGCGGGTCAGCTCGATCCGGTCCGCCGCCGGGTCGGAGGGGGCCGGGTCGACCGGCCGGCACAGCAGGTTCACCGGCCGCCAGGAACGCTCCATCGCCGGGCAGTCCTCACGGGTGTGCCCGCCCCGGCTCTCGGTGCGCTCCAGGGCCGCGCGGGCCACGCACTCGCTGACCAGCAGCATGTTGCGCAGGTCCAGGGCCAGGTGCCAGCCCGGGTTGAACTGCCGGTGCCCCTCGACCCCGGCCCGGGAGGCCCGTAGCCGCAGGGTCGCCAGCTTCTCCAGGGCCTCGGCCATCTCGCCCTCCCGGCGGATGATCCCGACGAGGTCGTTCATGGCCGTCTGGAGCTCCTGGTGCAGGGTGTACGGGTTCTCCGCGCCCTCGGCGGCATGGAACGGGGCGAGCGCCTCCGCGGCCGCCGCGTCGACCTGCGCCTGGGACACCTCGGGCCGCCCGCCGATGGCCGGGGCCTCCCGCGCCGCGTACCCGGCCGCGTGCAGCCCGGCCCGGCGGCCGAAGACCAGCAGGTCGGACAGGGAGTTCCCGCCGAGCCGGTTCGAACCGTGCATCCCGCCCGCGACCTCACCGGCGGCGAACAGGCCGGGCACCCCGAGGGTGGCGGCCGTGTCGGACTCGACCGCGATGCCGCCCATGACGTAGTGGCAGGTCGGGCCGACCTCCATCGCCTCGGCGGTGATGTCCACGTCCGCCAGCTCCTTGAACTGGTGGTACATCGAGGGCAGCCGCCGCTTGATCTTCTCGGCCGGCATCCGGGTGGACACGTCGAGGAAGACCCCGCCGTGCGGGGACCCGCGCCCGGCCTTGACCTCGGAGTTGATGGCGCGGGCCACCTCGTCGCGGGGGAGCAGCTCGGGCGGGCGCCGGTTGTGGTCCGGGTCCTCGTACCAGCGGTCGCCCTCCTCCTCGGACTGCGCGTACTTCTCCTTGAACACGTCCGGGATGTAATCGAACATGAACCGCTTGCCCTCGCTGTTGCGCAGCACCCCGCCGTCGCCGCGCACCGACTCGGTGACGAGGATCCCCTTCACCGAGGGCGGCCAGACCATGCCGGTCGGGTGGAACTGCACGAACTCCATGTTCAGCAGCGGAGCCCCGGCGAGCAGCGCCAGCGCGTGGCCGTCGCCCGTGTACTCCCACGAGTTCGAGGTGGTCTTGAAGGACTTCCCGATCCCGCCCGTGGCCAGCACCACCGCGGGGGCCTCCAGGACGAAGAACCGGCCGCTCTCGCGCTCGTAGCAGAAGGTCCCCGAGACCCGCTCACCGTCCTTCAGGACCCTCGTGACCGTGCACTCCTGGAAGACCTTGAGCCGGGCCTCGTAGTCCCCGTACTCCTTGAAGTCCTCCTGCTGGAGCTGGACGATCTTCTGCTGGAGGGTGCGGATCAGCTCCAGCCCGGTCCGGTCGCCGACGTGCGCGAGCCGCGGGTACTCGTGCCCGCCGAAGTTGCGCTGCGAGATCTTCCCGTCGGGCGTCCGGTCGAAGAGCGCGCCCCAGGTCTCCAGCTCCCAGACCCGGTCCGGTGCCTCCTTGGCGTGCAGCTCCGCCATCCGCCACTGGTTCAGGAACTTGCCGCCGCGCATCGTGTCGCGGAAGTGGACCTGCCAGTTGTCGCCCTCGTTGACGTTGCCCATGGAGGCGGCGATCCCGCCCTCCGCCATCACGGTGTGGGCCTTGCCGAAGAGGGATTTGCAGATCACGGCGGTACGGGCGCCCCGCTCGCGCGCCTCGATCGCGGCCCGCAGCCCGGCGCCGCCCGCGCCGACCACGACCACGTCCCACTGCTGCCGTTCCACTTGAGCCATCTCAGAAGATCCTCGGGTCGGTGAAGGCGCCGCTGGCCAGCAGGTACACGTAGAAGTCGCACAGGGCCACGCTGATCAGCGAGGCCCACGCCAGCTGCATGTGACGGGTGTTGAGACGGCTGATCCAGCCCCACAGGCGGTAGCGGACCGGGTGCTTGGAGAAGTGCTTCAGGCGGCCGCCCATGATGTGCCGGCAGGAGTGGCAGGACAGGGTGTACGCCCAGATCAGCCCGATGTTGACGAGGAACAGCAGGGTGCCGAGGCCCATGTGGCCCCACGCGTAGTGCTCGTCGCGGAAGGTCAGCGCGGTGTCGTAGGTGAGGATGCCCGCGACCGGCAGCGCCGCGTAGAAGAAGTAGCGGTGCATGTTCTGGAAGATCAGCGGGAAGCGGGTCTCACCGCTGTACGAGGCGTGCGGCTCGGCGACGGCGCAGGCGGGCGGCGAGGCCCAGAAGCCCCGGTAGTAGGCCTTGCGGTAGTAGTAGCAGGTCAGCCGGAAGCCGAGCGGGAAGACCAGGATCAGCAGCGCGGGGGACAGGCCCCACCAGCTGCCGAAGAGGTCGAGGTTCGGGCCGCTCCGCATGTCCGCGCAGTTCTCCGCGAGGCACGGGGAGTAGAAGGGCGAGACGTACGGCGCCGCGTAGTAGTCGGCGTTGGCGAAGGCCCGCCACGTCGAGTAGACGATGAAGGCGAACAGCCCGGCCGCGGTGCCGGCGGGCGAGAGCCACCACCGGTCGGTCCGCAGGTGCCGGGCCGATATCGCGGCCCGCGAGGCGTCGTGGACGCCGCCGGGCCGCTGTGGGGATGGTTGGGTGCCTGTGGCCAAGGGGGACTCCGGGTGGAGTGATGAGGGGTGCCCAGGAGGCCCGGCCGCCCGTCGCTGCGGGTGACCGGGTCCGGTGGGGCGGTGGGGTGTGCGGGAGAGCCGGGTCAGGGGGCGCGGCGGTCGCGGACGCCGAGGCCTTCGTCGTCCGCGTCCGTCCACAGCGCGCTGTCGTACGGGGTGTCCGGAACGCTGACCATCGCGCCGCCGCCGGGAGCCCGGGAGGCGGGCGGTGCCTGCCGCGCGACGTCGCGCTCCAGCTGCTCCACCGAGCGGACCAGCTCGTTCAGATTGCGCCGTACGGCCGTCAAATCGTCTTGCAGGGACATGATTTGCCCTCACTTCCGCTGGGTGCGGTGGCAACGCTCATGTGCGCCTGCGAGTGTCGCGCCTCTCGTCCCCCGTTGTGAAGGGACGTGCAGCGATTGCGGGCGCGCAGTCTCGGACGTGCGCCCCTCCCCGCCCCCGCTTCCGTCCCTCCTACGGGGGAACGCCCGCCCGGAAGGCAAGCCGGATTGGTCCGCACGGGTGGGGTTCGCGGCGTGGCGGGGTCCGGCTGCGGTGGGTGCGGCGGGGTGTCGATTTCAGTGGGTTTCGGCACCCAGTGTGATCAGCTCCATATACCGCCGAACGTGATCAAAACCCCCTTTCACGGCTCCCCCACGCCCCGTCCCGGAGGTACCACCCATGTCCCAGAGAAGGCGCAGGTCCTTGGCGCTCCTGACCTCGGGAGTTCTTGCACTGCCGCTGCTCGCGGGCTGCGGCGCGGGTGACGACGAGGGCGGCCCGGCCGCCGCCGGACAGGACATCGCGACCACCGCCCGCGACAAGATCGCCGACGGCGGGGTGCTGCGGTGGGCCGTGGACTCCATGCCGGGCACCCTCAACGCCTTCCAGGCCGACGCCGACGCCACCACCAACCGGATCGCCGGGGCGGTCCTGCCCCAGCTGTTCGTGCTGGACGGCAAGGGGCGGCCGGTGGCCAACCCCGACTACCTGGAGAAGGCCGAGGTCGTCGAGCGGGAGCCCAAGCAGGTCGTCCTGTACAAGCTCAACCAGCAGGCGGTCTGGAGCGACGGCCGCGAGATCGGCGCCGCCGACTTCGTCTCCCAGTGGCGGGCCCTGAACGGCAAGGACTCCGCGTACTGGACGGCGCGCAACGCCGGCTACGACCGGATCGAGAAGATCGAGCGCGGCAAGACGGACCTGGAGGTCAAGGTCACCTTCGTCCGGCCGTACACCGACTGGCGCTCCCTCTTCAGCCCCCTCTACCCGAAGCAGGTCACCGGCACCCCGGAGAGCTTCAACGAGGGAGCCCGGGGCGCCCTGAAGGTCACCGCGGGCCCCTTCGGGCTCGGCGCCGTCGACAAGAAGACCGGTACCGCCTCGCTGACCCGCAACCCGCGCTGGTGGGGCAGCCCCGCCAAGCTCGACACCCTCGTCCTCACCGCGGTGCCCCGCTCCGAGCGCCCCGCCGCGCTGGCCGCCGGCAAGCTCGACCTGGCGGAGATCGACCGCACCGGCGCCGACCGGATCGCCCTGGCCCGCCGCGACGCCGCCAAGGCCGACGGCTCCCACGGCCCGGCCGCCTCGGTGACGCCCGCGCAGGCCACCCTGGCGTGGGCGCTCGCCTTCGGACTCGACGAGGACAAGGCCAAGGAGGCGCAGGCCACCCGCCAGAAGCACGCGGAGGCCGTGAAGCGGTACGCCGAGGAGCAGAGCGCCCTGCGCGGATTCACCGTCCGCAAGTCCCTGGAGCCCGCCTACACCCAGCTCGCCATGAACGGCGCGAGCGGCCCGCTCGCCGACGAGCGGGTGCGCCGCGCCGTCGCCCGCGCCCTGGACCGCCAGGCGCTCGCCGACATCGTGCTGAAGCCGCTGGGCCTGCCCGCGAAGCCGGTGGGCAGCCACCTCGCACTGGCCGGGCAGCAGGCGTACGCCGACAACAGCGACGCCCTCGGCGGCCAGGACACCCAGGCCTCGCAGGCCCTGCTCGCGGACGCCGGCTGGCGCCGGGGCGGCAAGATCACCGAACCGGCGGGCGCCAAGGCGGGTGCGGAGGCGGCCAAGGAGACGGACGACTCCAAGACCCCCGCGGTCCCGGCCGCGGGCCCGGGCACCGGGAACGACGGCCTCTACATCGTGGGCCAGGAGGACGGGCGCAACGGCGACGGCCTGCCCGAGGGGCAGCCGGACGCACAGCCGGGCGGGCAGCCGGACGGAGAGGTCGTCGACGCCGACGCCTTCGGCGCGAGCGGGGAGAACCACCCCTCCCCGGTGCTCGCCCCGGCCCCGTTCGCGGCCCTCCAGGAGCAGCACCTGCGCAGCCAGGCCGAGGCCCAGGCCGAGGCCGTGGACGACGGCAAGCGCAGCCCGGCCCTCGACGCGGAGACCGCCGCCGAACCGGCGGACCCGGCCAAGGCGAGCCCCGCCCCGGCCCCCGCCAAGCAGGCCGTACGCACCTCCGGCAACGTGCTCGCCAAGGACGGCAAGCCCCTCGCCCTGCGCTTCGTCCTGCCGGCCGGTCCCGGTTCGGAGGCGCTGCGCACGGTCGGGGAGCGGATCGCGCAGATGCTCCAGAAGGTCGGCGTGCAGACCGAACTGACCAAGGTGGCCGACGAGAGCTTCTTCAAGGACCACATCGCCTCGGGCCAGTACGACCTGGCGCTCTACTCGTGGCCCGCGACCGCCTACCCGGCCACCGACGCCCGGCCCATCTTCGCCAAGCCGGAGCCGGCCGCCGACGGCTCGCTGCTGGTCGAACAGAACTACACCCGGGTCGGCACCGACCACATCGACCAGCTCTTCGACCAGGCGCTCGGCGAGCTGGACGAGGCGGCCTCCCGCGACCTGATGCGCAAGGCCGACGCCCGGATCTGGGCGACGGCCGGGTCCATCCCGCTCTACCAGCGCCCCGAGCTGGTCGCCGTGAAGCCGGGTCTGACCAACGCCGGCGCCTTCGGCCTCGGAGCCCCGCGCTACCAGGACATCGGCTGGAAGAAGCCGGCCACGGCCAAGGACAAGAACGCGGAGAAGTAACGCGAAGAAGTGATGACGAACGGGTGCATCCGGGGTTGATTCGAAGGTCTCAAGCTCAGATGTGACTCAAGTCCCTTGCCCGCCGGAACACCCGGCGGGCAAGGTCGTACGTACCCGTTGACCCGCGTGTTTACCGGCTTCACCCCCGGCCGAGTCCCCCCACCCAGGACCCGGTCCTGCTCAGTCGTCCGGCCTCTTGACAGACCCCCCGGCAGGCAGTTCCCGCCAGCCGACGTACGATGGGGTAAGGCCGTGGCAGGTTTTCCGCCCGGTCGAGGCGCGCGTGCCGGACCGTACGCGCCGCCATCCACGATCCCGGGAGAAGCGCCGAAGTGCCCACGCGCCACGACATCCGTAACGTCGCCATCGTCGCCCACGTCGACCATGGCAAGACGACCATCGTCGATGCCATGCTCAAGCAGGCCGGTGCCTTCGCCGCCCACCAGCACCTCGACGACCGCATGATGGACTCGAACGACCTGGAGCGTGAGAAGGGCATCACGATCCTCGCCAAGAACACGGCGGTGAAGTACCACCCGAAGGACGGGTCTGCCCCGATCACGATCAACATCATCGACACCCCCGGCCACGCCGACTTCGGTGGTGAGGTCGAGCGCGGTCTGTCGATGGTGGACGCCGTCGTTCTGCTGGTGGACGCCTCCGAGGGTCCGCTGCCCCAGACCCGCTTCGTCCTGCGCAAGGCCCTGCAGGCGAAGATGCCGGTCATCCTCTGCATCAACAAGACGGACCGCCCGGACTCCCGGATCGACGAGGTCGTCAACGAGACGTACGACCTCTTCCTCGACCTGGACGCCGACGAGGACCAGATCGAGTTCCCGATCGTCTACGCCTGCGGCCGTGACGGCGTGGCCTCGCTGACCAAGCCGGAGGACGGCACCGTCCCCGCGGACAGCGACAGCCTGGAGCCCTTCTTCTCCACCATCCTGGCCCACGTCCCGGCCCCGGTGTACGACGAGGAGGCCCCCCTCCAGGCCCACGTCACCAACCTGGACGCGGACAACTTCCTCGGCCGCATCGCGCTGGTGCGCGTCGAGCAGGGCGAGCTCCGCAAGGGCCAGACCGTCGCGTGGATCAAGCGTGACGGCACCATCTCCAACGTCCGCATCACCGAGCTGATGATGACCGAGGCGCTCACCCGCAAGCCGGCCGAGGTGGCGGGCCCGGGTGACATCTGCGCGGTCGCCGGTTTCCCCGACATCATGATCGGCGAGACCCTGGCCGACCCGGAGAACCCGATCGCGCTCCCGCTGATCTCGGTCGACGAGCCGGCGATCTCCATGACCATCGGTACGAACACCTCCCCGATGGTCGGCCGCGGCGGCAGCGGCAAGGGCGCGGACGCCAAGTCCGCGGTCAAGGACCGCAAGGTCACCGCCCGCCAGGTCAAGGACCGTCTGGACCGCGAGCTGGTCGGCAACGTCTCGCTCCGCGTCCTGGAGACCGAGCGTCCCGACGCCTGGGAGGTCCAGGGCCGTGGTGAGCTCGCGCTCGCCATCCTGGTCGAGCAGATGCGCCGCGAGGGCTTCGAGCTGACCATCGGCAAGCCGCAGGTGGTCACGCAGGTCATCGACGGCAAGGTGCACGAGCCGGTCGAGCGCATGACGGTCGACGTCCCCGAGGAGCACATGGGCGCGGTCACGCAGCTCATGGGCGTCCGCAAGGGCCGCATGGACAACATGTCGAACCACGGCTCCGGCTGGGTCCGCATGGAGTTCGTCGTCCCGTCCCGTGGCCTCATCGGCTTCCGTACCGAGTTCCTGACCGGTACGCGCGGCACCGGCATCGCCCACTCGATCCACGAGGGCCTGGAGCCGTGGTTCGGCCAGCTGGTGACCCGTAACAACGGTTCGCTGGTCGCCGACCGCTCCGGTTCGGTCACGCCGTTCGCGATGATCAACCTGCAGGAGCGCGGCGTCCTGTTCACCGAGCCCGGCACCGAGGTGTACGAGGGCATGATCGTCGGCGAGAACTCCCGCGCCGACGACATGGACGTGAACATCACCAAGGAGAAGAAGCTCACCAACATGCGTGCGGCTTCCGCGGACAACACCGAGAACGTGGTGCCCCCGCGCAAGCTCTCCCTGGAGCAGTCCCTGGAGTTCTGCCGCGACGACGAATGCGTCGAGGTGACCCCGGAGGCCGTCCGCATCCGCAAGGTCGTCCTGGACCAGAAGGACCGCTCGCGCACCGCTTCGCGCGCCAAGTCCGGCAAGTAATCGGGTAGGACCTGGGTCACACCCGGGTCCTGCCGGATACGGCTTCAGTGGACAGCCCCCTGCGTCACGTACACCGTGACGGAGGGGGCTGTTCGCTTTTGTCAAGCGGATTGTTTCGGTCCGGTGTCCGCATACCGACCGTGACACTCCGGAAGAAGAGCTAACAGTCCGTTTCGTTCATGTCTGTCTCCTATCCGTTTGTCCGGATTTCGGGTTTTAGCCGTAGTGCGATGTTGTGAAAACGAGACCACTTAAGTGTGGTTTACGGTCAGGCAGTCCCTGAGGATGGCTCCATTGAGCTCGGGTCAATGGGTCACACGCTGTGGGGAGCGTCGACTCACGAGCACACTCGGGACACCGGTCCTATCGCCGTCAGGGGTGTCGGCGAAACGCACCTGTGTCCTTCACATCAGACAGTGGACTCATGAGGAGGAAACCCATGCGCGGTGCCAAGAGCGCCAAGTGGGTAGCGGGCGCGATTGTCGTCGCCCTGGCAGCGACTGCCTGCGGCGGTGGCGGCGGCAAGTCCGGCGCCAGCGGTGAGGCTGACCCGAACGGAATCTTCTCGGTCGAGGTGGGCGAGCCGGAGAAGCTCCTCCAGCCGGCCGACACGATGGAGTCCAACGGCTCGATCGTCATGTCGGGTCTGTTCTCCCAGCTCGTCGACTACGACGCCGACGGCAAGATCGTCAACGTCAACGCCGAGTCGGTCACCAGCACGGACAGCAAGCTCTGGACCGTCAAGCTGAAGCCGGGCTGGACCTTCCACGACGGCACCAAGGTGACCGCCGAGTCCTACGTCAAGGCGTGGAACTGGGCCGCGAACATCAACAACAAGCAGGGCAACGCGTCCTGGTTCGCCGACATCAAGGGCTTCGAGGCCCTGCACCCCGAGGCCGAGGGCGCCAAGCCCACCGCCGAGGCGCTCGACGGTCTGAAGATCGTCGACGAGAACACCTTCACCATCGAGCTCAACAACGCGGTGCCGTACTTCGCGTACAAGCTCGGCTACGAGGTCTTCTCCCCGCTGCCCGCTTCGTTCTACGCGGACCCCGCGGCCGCCGGTGAGAAGCCGGTCGGCAACGGCCCGTACAAGTTCAAGTCCTGGGAGCACAAGAAGCAGATCGAGCTGACCCGCTTCGACGACTACAAGGGCGAGAACAAGGCGAAGAACGGCGGTGTGATTCTCAAGAACTACACCACCCTCGAGACCGCCTACGAGGACCTGAAGTCGGGCAACGTCGACGTCCTGCGCCAGATCGGCCCGAAGGACCTCCCGGTCTACCGTGCCGACCTCGGTGACCGCGCCGTGGACCAGGCGTACTCCGCCGTCCAGACGCTGGCCATCGCGTACTACGCCGACCAGTGGTCGAAGCCGAAGAAGATCGACCCGAAGGTCATCCAGGGTCTGTCGATGGCGATCGACCGCGACACCATCACCAAGACGGTGCTCCAGGGCACCCGCGAGCCGGCGACCGGCTGGGTCGCCAAGGGCGTCCTCGGCTACACGCCGACCGGCTCCGGTGACGTCACCAAGTTCGACCCGGCGAAGGCCAAGGCCCTCATCGCCGAGGGCGGCGGCGTCCCGAACAACGAGATCTTCATCCAGTTCAACTCGGATGGCGGTCACAAGGAGTGGGTCGAGGCCGTCTGCGGCAGCATCACCGCCGCCACCGGCGTCAAGTGCACCGGTGACGCCAAGCCGGACTTCCAGGCCGACCTCCAGGCCCGCAAGTCCAAGCAGGTCAAGTCGATCTACCGCTCCGGCTGGGTGCTCGACTACCCGGTGAACGCCAACTTCATCAGCGACCTGTTCCGTACGGGCGCCGGCGGCAACCAGGGTGGCTTCTCGAGCCCCGAGCTCGACGCGAAGATCGCCGCCGCGGACACCGCGCCGACGCTCGACGAGTCCGTGAAGGCCTACCAGGCCATCGAGAAGGAGCTCGTCAACTACATGCCGTCGATCCCGCTCTGGTACTACAAGGTCAACGCGGGCTACTCGGAGAAGGTCTCGAACGTGAAGTACGCCCAGGACGGCGACCCGATCCTTGAGGGTGTCGAGGTCAAGAAGTAAGTCCCACAGCGTAATTCCTTTCGACGGATGTGGGCCGGCGGGGAGCCGGCCCACATTCGGGCCTACATGCAGCGCCCGGGGGGCCCTTTCGCGACGCAGTGACGTAACCGTCACGCGCGTGCGTGGCGAAAGGGCCCGTCCGGCTGCGCCTGCCGCATCTTCTACGGAGGCATGATGGGGCGCTATGTCGCACGACGACTGCTCCAGATGATCCCGGTCTTCTTCGGGACGACCCTGCTCATCTTCTTTATGGTGTACAGCCTGCCCGGCGATCCCGTGGCCGGACTCTTCGGGGACAAGGGCACCGACCCCGCAACGCTGGCCGCGCTGCGTCACCAGCACGGTCTGGACCTGCCGATCTGGCAGCAGTACTGGAACTACATCTCCGGGATCCTGTTCCACTTCGACTTCGGAACCCAGATCCGCAGCGGACGTGAGATCACCGAAGTGATCGGTGCCGCCTTCCCGGTCACCATGCGTCTGGCCTTCATGGCGTTCGCGATCGAGATCGTCCTGGGCCTGGCCCTCGGGATCGTCGCCGGTCTCAAGGCCGGCAAGCTGGTCGACAACCTGATCCTGATCCTCACCCTGCTGATCATCTCGATGCCGGTCTTCGTGCTCGGCTTCATCGTCAAGTCGGTGTTCGCCTTCCAGCTCGGCTGGATCCAGCCGAACGTCAGCATCAACGAGACCTGGGGCGAACTGGTCGCGCCGGCCATCGTGCTCGGATCGCTCTCGCTCGCCTACGTGGCCCGCCTGACCCGCACCTCGATGGCCGAGAACCTGCGCGCCGACTACGTCCGCACCGCCGTCGCGAAGGGCCTGCCCAAGCGACGCGTCATCGGCGTGCACCTGATGCGCAACTCGATGATCCCGGTCGTCACCTTCCTCGGCACCGACATCGGTGCCCTGATGGGCGGCGCCGTCGTCACCGAGGGCATCTTCAACGTCCACGGCGTCGGTGGTCTGATCTACGACTCGGTCGTACGCCGCGAAGGACTGACCGTGGTCGGTGTCGTCACCGTCCTGGTCGTCGTCTACCTGATAGCCAGCCTGCTCGTCGACCTCCTCTACGCGGTCATGGACCCGAGGATCCGGTATGCCTGATCTGACCAAGACCGAAATCGTGGCGGCCGAGACCTCCGCGGCGCCCGGCGTTCCGGTGGAGCCGGTGAAGGCCGAGAAGGCCCGCAGCCTCTGGGGCGACGCCTGGGCCGACCTGCGCCGCAACCCCTACTTCGTGGTCTCCTCGGCGCTGATCTTCGTACTCCTCGTGATCGCCGCCTTCCCGGGCTGGTTCACCAGCATCGACCCCACCAAGGGCGACCTGGTCCACCACTTCCTCGGCAAGCCCGAACTGGGCGCCGTGGGTTCCCCCGAGTGGCTCGGCTGGGACGGCCAGGGACGCAGCGTCTACGCGCGCCTCATCTACGGCACCCGCGCCTCGGTCATCGTCGCCGTCTCCGTGACCGCGATCGTCACCGTGCTCGGCGGCATCACCGGAATGATCGCCGGCTACTTCGGCGGCATCACCGACGCGATCATGTCGCGCGTCACCGACATCTTCTTCGGCATCCCGTTCCTGCTCGGCGCGATGGTCGTCCTCCAGGCCTTCACCGAGCGCACCGTGTGGACGGTCGTCTTCGCCCTCGCCTTCCTCGGCTGGACGCAGATCAACCGCGTCATGCGCGGAGCGGTCATCACCGTGAAGCAGGCGGACTACGTGCACGCCGCCAAGGCGCTGGGCGCCGGCACCACCCGGATCCTGTTCCGGCACATCCTGCCGAACGCCATGGCCCCGGTGATCGTGGTCTCCACGATCGCGCTCGGCGGCTACATCGCGGCCGAGGCGACCCTGTCCTACCTGGGTCTCGGCCTCGCCTCCCCGACCATCTCGTGGGGCGTGGACATCTCCGCCGGTGCTTCGCAGATCCGAGTGGCCCAGCACATCCTGCTGTACCCCTCGATCATGCTCAGCATCACCGTCCTCGCCTTCATCATGCTCGGCGAAGCGGTCCGCAACGCCCTCGACCCCAAGCTGCGCTGAGGAGGGCGTAAGTGATCACCATGGACAACACCTCCAGCCTTCCCTCCCCGCGTGACGGGGACCCGCAGACGCCGCTCCTCGAAGTGCGCGACCTGCACGTCGAGTTCCACACCCGCGACGGTGTGGCCAAGGCAGTCAACGGCGTCAACTACTCGGTGAGCGCCGGCGAGACCCTCGCCGTCCTCGGCGAGTCCGGCTCCGGCAAGTCCGTGACGGCGCAGGCCATCATGGGCATCCTCGACATGCCCCCCGGCAAGATCCCGCAGGGCGAGATCCTCTTCCGCGGCCAGGACATGCTCAAGATGAGCTTCGAGGAGCGGCGCAAGCTGCGCGGCCGGAAGATCGCCATGATCTTCCAGGACGCCCTGTCCTCCCTGAACCCGGTGCTCACCGTCGGCTACCAGCTGGGCGAGATGTTCCGCGTCCACGAGGGCATGTCGAAGAAGGACGCCCGGCTCAAGGCCATCGAGCTGATGGAGAAGGTCAAGATCCCGGCGGCGAAGGAGCGGGTCGACGACTACCCGCACCACTTCTCCGGCGGTATGCGCCAGCGCATCATGATCGCCATGGCGATCGCGCTGGAGCCCGACCTGATCATCGCGGACGAGCCGACCACGGCCCTGGACGTCACCGTCCAGGCCCAGGTCATGGACCTCCTCGCGGAGCTCCAGCGCGAGCTGAACATGGGTCTGATCCTGATCACCCACGACCTCGGCGTGGTCGCCGACGTCGCGGACAAGATCGCGGTCATGTACGCCGGCCGGATCGTCGAGACCGCTCCGGTCCACGAGATCTACAAGCGCCCGGCGCACCCGTACACCCGGGGCCTGCTGGACTCGATCCCGCGCCTGGACCAGAAGGGCCAGGAGCTCTTCGCGATCAAGGGCCTGCCGCCGAACCTGCTGCGCCTGCCCACCGGCTGCTCGTTCAGCCCGCGCTGCATCGCCGCGCAGGACATCTGCCGGTCCGAGATCCCCGCCCTGCAGCCCGTCACGGAGCAGGACGGCAGCGAGCTGGCCGGCCGTCACAGCGCCTGCCACTTCTGGAAGGAGCAGCTCCATGGCTGAGCTCACCAACGCCCCCGCACGGGAGCCGATCCTCCAGGTCCGCGGCCTGGTCAAGCACTTCCCGCTGACCCAGGGAATCCTGTTCAAGAAGCAGGTCGGCGCCGTCAAGGCCGTCGACGGGATCTCCTTCGACCTGTACCAGGGCGAGACCCTGGGCATCGTCGGCGAGTCCGGCTGTGGCAAGTCCACCGTCGCCAAGCTGCTGATGAACCTGGAGCGCGCCACCGCCGGCGAGGTCTTCTACAAGGGCCAGGACATCACCAAGCTGTCCGGCCGCGCCCTGAAGGCCGTACGCCGCAACATCCAGATGGTGTTCCAGGACCCGTACACCTCGCTGAACCCGCGCATGACGGTCGGCGACATCATCGGCGAGACCTACGACATCCACCCCGAGGTGGCCCCCAAGGGCGACCGGCGCCGCAAGGTGCAGGACCTCCTGGACGTCGTCGGTCTCAACCCGGAGTACATCAACCGGTACCCGCACCAGTTCTCCGGCGGCCAGCGCCAGCGCATCGGCATCGCCCGCGGCCTCGCGCTCAACCCGGAGATCATCATCTGCGACGAGCCGGTCTCCGCGCTCGACGTATCGGTGCAGGCCCAGGTCATCAACCTGATGGAGAAGCTGCAGGAGGAGTTCAACCTCTCCTACATCTTCATCGCGCACGACCTGTCGATCGTCCGCCACATCTCGGACCGCGTCGGCGTCATGTACCTCGGCAAGATGGCCGAGATCGGCACCGACGAGCAGATCTACGAGCACCCGACCCACCCGTACACCCAGGCGCTGCTCTCCGCGGTGCCGGTGCCGGACCCGGACGCCCGCGAGGGCCGCGAGCGGATCATCCTCACCGGTGACGTCCCCTCGCCGGCCAACCCGCCGTCGGGCTGCCGCTTCCGCACCCGCTGCTGGAAGGCCGAGGAGAAGTGCTCCGTGGAGGAGCCGCTGCTCGCCATCCCGGAGCGGTTCCAGGGAGTCAAGTCGCTGGCCTCGCACGAGTCCGCCTGCCACTTCGCCGAGGAGAAGGCCGTCCTGGCCGTCTGACCTCACCGAAGCGACACCTCAGGGCGCCCGTCACCGGATCTCTCCGGCGGCGGGCGCCCTGCCGTTTCCCCGACGCCGCCCGATGCCCTCCGCCCCCCTCCGCCCCGCTCTGACCCCCTGTGACTTCTGACGTCCTCCCGACCGCCGCCGTGGTCTGATGGCCCGCATGCTCACCGTCCGGCCCGCGGGGCCCTCCGACGCCCCGGACATCTGCGGGCTCCTCAACGCCATCGACCGGATCGAGATCGGCCGCCCGGAAACCGACCTCGGCGCCGTCGAAGCCGATCTGCACCACCCCGACGTCGACCTGGAGGCGGACTCCTTCCTCGCCTTCCAGAACGGCCGGCTCCTCGGCTACGCCCTGGTGTGGGCCGACTCGGGCCCCGGCCGGGCCGACTGCCACTTCCGGGTCCTGCCGGGCCGCCGCGAGGCCGCCGTGCGGCTGCTGGAGCGGGTGGAGGCCAGGGCCCGGGAACTCACCGCCGGGGCCCCGCGCGCCTTCTTGTGGCTCGCGCCGAGCGGCGGCCGCACCCTCGACCCCGGCCTGCTGCCCGGCCGCGGGTACCGCACGGTGCGCAGCCACCGGGTGCTGACCCGCCCGCTGGGCCCGGCCGATACGCCCCCGGCCCCGCCCGCCGGGCTCGCGCTTCGCCCCTGCGACGGCGACGAGGCCGAGCGCCGGCGCGCCCACGCCCTGATCGAGGAGACCTTCGCGGACCACTTCGGGCACGTGGAGCGCCCGTACGAGCCCTGGCTGGACCACATCGACGGCCGGAGCCTGGACTGGTCGCTGGTGTGGATCGCGAGCCTGCCCGTACTGGGCGACGCCGGGGTCCTGCTCACCCGCGACGACCGCACCAGCATGGGCTGGCTCAGCCACCTCGGCGTACGGGCGCAGGCCCGCGGCCGGGGCGTCGGCGGGTTCCTGCTGCGCCACTGCTTCGCCGCCTACGCCGCCCGCGGCCGGGCCACGGTGGGCCTCGGCGTGGACACGGCCAACGCGACCGGGGCGCTGCGGCTGTACGAGGCGCACGGCATGCGGACGCACCATGCGGTGGACACCTGGGAGCTGACGCTGCGCGGGTCTGCTTTGCACTCGCAGGGGTGACAGCCGAGCGGCGCGAGGGTGCAATCGGTCCAACGAGGAGTGTGCGGGACCCCACATAGGGTGACATTGGCCCCTAAGTGAGTCTTGGGATCCATGAGGAGGCACTCCATGCGCGGAGCCACCCACGCCAAGTGGGCCGCATGTGCGGCGGCCGTCGCCCTCGCGGCGACCGCCTGCGGCGGAGGAAGCGACAGCGGCGGAGGCGGCGAGGCGGGCATCGTCAGCTCCTCGTGGGGTGACCCGCAGAACCCGCTGGAGCCCGCCAACACCAATGAGGTCCAGGGCGGCAAGGTCCTCGACATGATCTTCCGGGGGCTCAAGCGGTACGACCCCAAGACCGGCGAGGCGAAGAACTTCCTCGCCGAGAAGATCGAGACCACCGACAGCCAGAACTTCACGATCACGCTGAAGGACGGCTGGAAGTTCAGCAACGACGAGCCCGTCACCGCGCAGTCCTTCGTGGACGCCTGGAACTACGGCGCCGACGTCACCAAGAAGCAGAACAACTCGCCCTTCTTCTCCGACATCGTCGGCTACGCGGACGTCCACCCCGAGAAGGGCGACCCCAAGGCCAAGACCATGTCCGGCCTGGTCGTCAAGGACCCCAAGACCTTCACGGTGGCCCTCAAGGAGAAGTTCTCCACCTGGCCCGAGACCCTCGGCTACCAGGCCTTCTCCCCCCTGCCCAAGTCCTTCTTCACCGACCACGAGGGCTGGCTGAAGAAGCCCGTCGGCAACGGTCCCTACACGGTGGACTCGTACACCAAGGGCACCGGCATGAAGCTGCGCAAGTGGGACGCGTACACCGGCGAGGACAAGGCGGTCAACGGCGGAGTGGACCTGAAGGTCTACACCGACAACAACACCGCCTACACCGACCTCATCTCCGGCAACCTCGACCTGGTCGACGACATCCCGGCGCAGCAGCTGAAGAACGTCGCGAACGACCTCGGCGACCGCTACATCAACCAGCCGGCCCTGATCATCCAGACCCTCACCTTCCCGCTGTACGACCCGCAGTGGAGCAAGGAGGGCATGGAGAAGGTCCGCCGCGGCATCTCCATGGCGATCAACCGCGACGAGATCACCAAGCAGATCTTCCGCGAGACCCGCACCCCGGCCAAGGACTGGACCTCCCCGGCCCTCGGCGACAAGGGCGGCTTCTCCGCCACCGCCTGCGGCGAGGCCTGCTCCTTCAACCCCGCCGAGGCCAAGAAGCTCATCCAGGAGGCCGGCGGACTGCCCGGCGGCAAGGTCACCCTGACCTCCAACGTGGACACCGGCTCGCACCGCGACTGGATGGACGCCGTCTGCAACAGCGTCAACAACGCCCTGGGCGAGGGCCCGGTCTGCACCGTCAACCCCGTCGGCACCTTCGCCGACTTCAGGAACCAGCAGAGCAGCTTCAAGCTGACCGGCCCCTTCCGCTCCGGCTGGCAGGCCGACTACCCGCTCATCCAGAACTTCCTGGAGCCGCTGTACTACACCGGCGCCTCCTCGAACTACGGCAAGTTCAGCAACCCGGAGTTCGACAAGCTCGTCGACGAGGCCAACCGGGAGACCGACGCCGCCAAGGCGACCGCCAAGTTCCAGGAGTCCGAGAAGATCCTCGCGGCCCAGATGCCGTCGATCCCGCTCTGGTACCAGAACGGCAGCGCGGGCCACTCGGAGCGCATCTCGGAGGTGGCGCTCAACCAGTTCAGCGTCCCGGTGTACGACCAGATCAAGGTCAGCTGACCCTTCAGACGGATCGAACCTGGAGCAGTCCATGGGACGTTATGTGATCCGGCGACTGCTCCAGATGATCCCCGTGTTCATCGGCAGCACGTTCCTGATCTTCTTCATGGTGTACGCGCTCGGTGACCCGGTCGCGGCCCTCTTCGGAGACAAGGCCCCCGACCCGGCCACCGCCGCGCGCATCCGCAAGGACCTCTACCTCGACCAGCCCCTGTGGAAGCAGTACCTGCACTACATGGGGCAGATCTTCCAGGGCGACTTCGGCACCGCGTTCAACGGCCAGAAGGTCACCGAACTCATGGCCTCCGCCTTCCCGGTGACCCTGCGCCTGACCGTCGTCGCGATCGCCATCGAGATCGTCGTCGGCATCACCCTCGGCGTGATCAGCGGACTCAAGCGCGGGAAGTCCATCGACACCAGCGTGCTCGTCCTCACCCTCGTGGTGATCTCGGTGCCCACCTTCGTGACGGGCTACCTGCTCCAGTTCCTGTTCGGCGTCAAATGGGGCTGGGTGCGGCCCACCGTCTCCCCGGACGCCCCCTTCAGCGAACTGATCCTGCCCGGCATCGTGCTCGCGCTGGTCTCCCTCGCCTACGTCACCCGGCTCACCCGGACCTCCATCGCCGAGAACGTCAAGGCCGACTACGTCCGCACCGCCGTGGCCAAGGGCCTGCCCCGCCGCCGGGTCGTCACCCGCCACCTGCTGCGCAACTCGCTGATCCCCGTGGTCACCTTCATCGGCACCGACATCGGCGCCCTGATGGGCGGAGCCATCGTCACCGAGCGGATCTTCAACATCCACGGGGTCGGCTACCAGCTCTACCAGGGCATCCTGCGCAACAACTCCCCGACGGTGGTCGGCTTCGTGACCATCCTCGTGATCGTCTTCCTGCTGGCGAACCTGCTCGTCGACCTGCTCTACGCGGTCCTGGACCCGAGGATCCGTTATGCCTGAGCCCGACCCCGAGCACGCCGCCTACGATCCGCTGCGCCCCGGCCCCCACGAGGCCATCGCCCCCACCGGCCAGGGAGGGGCCATGGATCTCGCCCTGGAAGAGGGGGAGTCACTGGAGAAGGAGCTCGGGGGAGCCCCCGGCGGCCCCCAGGAGAAGGCCCGCTCCCTGTGGTCCGACGCCTGGCACCAGCTGCGCCGCAACCCCGTCTTCATCGTCTCCACGCTGCTGATCCTCTTCCTCGTGGTCATCTCCATCTGGCCCCAGCTCATCGCGAGCGGCGACCCGCTCCAGTGCGACCTGTCCAAATCGCAGCAGGGCTCCTCACCGGGCCACCCCTTCGGCTACGACACCCAGGGCTGCGACGTGTACACCCGCACCGTCTACGGGGCCCGCGCCTCCATCACCGTGGGCATCTGCGCCACCCTCGGCGCGGCCCTCCTCGGCTCCGCGCTCGGCGGGCTCGCCGGGTTCTTCGGCGGCTGGGGCGACGCCCTGCTCTCCCGGGTCGCCGACATCTTCTTCGGCATCCCCGTGGTCCTCGGCGGCCTGGTCTTCCTGTCCGTGGTCACCAGCACCACCGTCTGGCCCGTCGTCGGCTTCATCGTGCTGCTCGGCTGGCCCCAACTGGCCCGCATCGCCCGCGGCTCGGTCATCACCGCCAAGCAGAACGACTACGTCCAGGCCGCGCGGGCGCTCGGCGCCGGCAACGGCCGGATGCTGCTGCGGCACGTGGCCCCCAACGCCATCGCACCCGTCATCGTCGTGGCCACCATCGCGCTCGGCACCTACATCGCCCTGGAAGCCACCCTGTCCTTCCTGGGCGTGGGCCTGCGCCCGCCGACGGTCTCCTGGGGCATCGACATCTCCAACGCCGCCTCCCAGATCCGCAACGCCCCGCACATGCTGCTCTACCCGGCGGGCGCGCTCAGCATCACCGTGCTCGCGTTCATCATGCTCGGCGACGCGGTGCGCGACGCCCTCGACCCCAAGCTGCGCTGAGGAGCCCCGCACATGCTGCTCGAAGTGCGCGATCTGCACGTGGAATTCAAGACGCGGGACGGAGTCGCCAAGGCCGTCAACGGGGTCAACTACTCCGTGGCCGAAGGCGAGACCCTCGCCGTGCTCGGCGAGTCCGGCTCCGGCAAGTCCGTCACCGCCCAGGCCGTCATGGGCATCCTCGACATGCCGCCGGGCCGCATCGCGGGCGGCGAGATCCTCTTCAAGGGCAAGGACCTGCTGAAGATGAAGGAGGAGGAGCGCAGGAAGATCCGCGGCGCCGAGATGGCCATGATCTTCCAGGACGCCCTGTCCTCCCTCAACCCCGTCCTGAGCGTCGGCGCGCAGCTCGGCGAGATGTACGAGGTCCACCGCGGGATGTCCCGCAAGGACGCCCGGGCCAAGGCGGTCGAGCTGATGGACCGGGTGAAGATCCCGGCGGCCCGCGAGCGGGTGGGGGACTACCCGCACCAGTTCTCCGGGGGCATGCGCCAGCGCATCATGATCGCCATGGCGATGGCCCTCGAACCCTCGCTCATCATCGCGGACGAGCCGACCACGGCCCTGGACGTCACCGTCCAGGCCCAGGTCATGGATCTCCTCGCGGAGCTCCAGCGCGAGCTGAACATGGGCCTGATCCTGATCACCCACGACCTGGGCGTGGTCGCCGACGTCGCCGACAAGATCGCGGTCATGTACGCCGGCCGGATCGTCGAGTCGGCCCCCGTCCACGAGATCTACCGGAACCCGGCCCACCCCTACACCCGCGGCCTGCTGGACTCCATCCCGCGCCTGGACCAGAAGGGCCAGGAGCTGTACGCCATCAAGGGACTGCCGCCCAACTTGCTGGCCATCCCGCCCGGCTGCGCCTTCAACCCGCGCTGCCCGATGGCCCGGGCCGTCTGCCGCACCGACGTACCGCCGCTGGCCGAGGTCGGACCGGACCGCGCCAGTGCGTGCTTCTTCTGGAAGGAGTGCCTCGGTGGCTGAGTCGATCCTCGTGGTGGAGGACCTGGTCAAGCACTACCCGCTGACCCAGGGCGTCCTGTTCAAGAAGCAGGTCGGCGCCGTGAAGGCCGTCGACGGGGTCTCCTTCGACCTGCGGGCCGGCGAAACCCTCGGCATCGTGGGGGAGTCGGGCTGCGGCAAGTCCACCGTCGCCAAGATGCTCGTCAACCTCGAACGCCCGACGGCGGGTGCGATCAGGTACAAGGGCGAGGACCTCGCCAAGCTGTCCGGCCGCGCCCTGAAGGCCGTACGCCGCAACATCCAGATGGTGTTCCAGGACCCGTACACCTCGCTGAACCCCCGCATGACCGTCGGCGACATCATCGGGGAGCCCTACGAGATCCACCCCGAGGTGGCCCCCAAGGGCGACCGGCGCCGCAAGGTCCAGGACCTGCTGGACGTGGTCGGCCTGAACCCGGAGTACATCAACCGCTACCCGCACCAGTTCTCCGGCGGCCAGCGCCAGCGCATCGGCATCGCCCGCGGCCTCGCCCTCCAGCCCGAGATCATCGTCGCCGACGAGCCCGTCTCCGCCCTCGACGTCTCCGTCCAGGCCCAGGTGGTCAACCTCCTGGAGCGCCTCCAGAACGAGTTCAACCTCTCCTACGTGTTCATCGCGCACGACCTCTCGATCGTCCGCCACATCTCCGACCGGGTCGGCGTCATGTACCTCGGCCGGATCGTCGAGATCGGCACCGACACGCAGATCTACGACCACCCCACCCACCCGTACACCCAGGCGCTGCTCTCCGCCGTCCCGGTGCCCGACCCGCAGGCCCGCGCGGGCCGCGAGCGGATCATCCTCTCCGGCGACGTGCCCTCCCCGGCGAACCCGCCCTCGGGCTGCCGCTTCCGCACCCGCTGCTGGAAGGCCGAGGCGCGCTGCGCTTCGGAGGTCCCGCTGCTGGAGATCCCGGCCTTCCTCCCGGGCGGGCCGGCGGCCCACCCCTCGGCCTGCCATTTCGCATCCGAGCGGACCGTCGTTCCACCGACCAAGGAGTGAGCTGCGGGCCCCCGCGACCGCTCATTTCTCGCCACAGCTGTGAACGGCACCTGGCATATCCACAACTCGGTTTACAAACAGGCAACTTGACCGTTTCTGTCCCGAGATCTGGGCCGTGCAGCCTGATCCCGTGCGGCCGTGCGGGTGCCGACAGCCGGCCGGGGAGGCGTACAGCTTCCCCGGCCGGCACTCCTGTGACCCCGGACGTGCGCGGCGTGCGCCCCTCGTGCTGCCGGAATCGATCGATGTCGGGGTACGGATAGTTATGATCCGTAGCGCACGGTGGGTATGACTCTGCCGAGCACCGAGTTGCGAGTACGCGAACCCGATGTCCGCTCGACGTGGAGGTGAAACGCCGTGGCACTATCGATCTCGGCCGTGGTGCTGCTGGCAGTCGTCGTCTTCCTGCTGGTCCGGCGTTCGGGCCTGAAGGCGGGTCACGCAGTGGTCTGTGTACTGCTCGGCTTCTATCTGGCGAGCTCGACCGTGGCTCCGACGCTCTCCCAGCTGACGTCCAACGTGGCGAGCATGATCAGCGGCCTCAAGTTCTAGCGCGGGCACTCAGGGGCACTCAGGGGGCCCGCGCGGGCGACGCCGCGCGGGGTCGTGGGCGCCGGGTCCCGCGCAGCTCGTAGGGTGAGTCCCATGAACGGTCTTCCCGCCCGTCGGCTCCTGCTCGTGCACGCGCACCCGGACGACGAGTCGATCAACAACGGCGTCACCATGGCCAAGTACGCGGCCGAGGGCGTCCACGTCGCCCTGGTGACCTGCACGCTCGGCGAGGAGGGCGAGGTCATCCCGGCCGACCTCGCCCACCTGACGTCCGACCGCGAGGACGCCCTCGGCGCCCACCGCATCGGCGAGCTCGCCGAGGCCATGCGGGAACTGGGCGTCGCCGACCACCGGTTCCTCGGCGGCCCCGGCCGCTTCCGGGACTCCGGGATGATGGGCGCCGAACAGAACCACCGGCCCGGCGCCTTCTGGTCCGCCGACGTGGACGAGGCCGCGGGGTACCTCGTCGAGGTGATCCGCGAACTGCGCCCCCAGGTCCTGGTCACCTACGACCCGGACGGCGGCTACGGCCACCCCGACCACATCCAGGCCCACCGCGTCGCCACCCGCGCCGCCGAACTGGCCGCGCAACCCTCGTACCGCACGGACCTCGGCGCACCCCACGCCATCGAGAAGCTCTACTGGAACCGCGTCCCGCGCACGGTCGTCGAGGAGGGCTTCGCCCGGCTCCGCGAGGCCGGGAGCGAGGTGCCCTTTCCGGCGCCGGCCGCACCGGACGACGTGCCGGGGGTGGTCGCCGACGAGCGCATCACCGCCGAGATCGGCGGGGACGAGGCCGCCGAGCAGGCGTTCGTGGCCGCCAAGACCGCCGCGATGCGCGCCCATGCCACCCAGATCGCGGTGGACGGGCCCGTCTTCGCCCTCTCCAACGACCTGGCGCAGCCGCTGTTCACCCACGAGTACTACGAGCTGGTCCTCGGCGAGCCGGGTGTCCCGGCGGGCGAGCGCGAGCGCGACCTCTTCGCGGGGGTGCGGGCATGACCGGCGCGTGGAGCGCGGGGCGGATCGCCGCCCTGCTGGGCCTGTTGGCGGCCGGGGTCCTGACCGGAACGGCCGGCTGGCTCGTCGTCGACCTCTGGTTCCCGGCCGGACTGGCGCTCGCGCTCCTCGGGCTCTTCGGCCTGTTCCTCGGCGCCCGGATCGCCCTGGGCACCGGCATCGGCGTCGGCGCGGCCACGGGTGGCTGGTTCCTCTCCTACGTACTCCTCGGCGTGCCCCGGGCGGAGGGCGACTTCCTGCTCGGTTCGTCCGGAATCAGCATGTACGCCTACCTTTTGGGTGGAGTGGTGCTCGCTGTGATGTGCGCCACGATCAGCCTCCCGGGGGAACGGCCGCTTTCGGCCGCCAGGAACGCCGGGTGACACGGCGTCGGACGCACGCGACGCCTTGACGAGCGGCTCGGCCGCCGCGTGCGCGAGCCCCCGGAGGTCCGGCGACAGGTGCCCGGAAGGGGCACGGAGGGGCCGCGCAGGAGGTCAAGGGGAACCCTTCGTTCCCGGCGGCCGGGTGCGTGCGGGCGGCGGCCAGTATGGTGGACCGGCCGCCGAGCTGCCCGCGCACGCTATGACGGGTGGCGGAGCCGATCGGGAGAACCTGCTTTGAGTCGTGATACTGACAGTCCGTCCGCCGGGCCCGCTGGGCGCGGCGGAGCCGCGTACCCCTCGGGCACGCCGGCGCACGGATCAGGCCAGTATCCGACCACGGCAGTGCCCCCCGGTCCGGGCGCGGCGACCATCCCGGAGGAGAGTTCAGTGACCGCACCGCCCGCGAAGCCGTCCACCCCCGATTCCGACGGGCCGAAGACGGAGACCCAGCTGACGACCCGGATCCGGATCAACATCCCGGGTTCGCGGCCGATCCCGCCCGTGGTCGTACGCCAGGCCATGCCCGAAGCCGAGGCCGGGCAGGCGCCCGAGCCCGCGCCCGCCCCGCCGGCCGCGCCCGAGCAGGGTCCGGGCGGGGACATGCCCAGCAACTGGTTCGCCCCGCGCAAGGCCGGCTCCGCGCCCGGCCCGGCACAGGGCCCCGGCCCGGCGCAGGGCCCCGCCCCGGTCCCGGGGCGCGGACCGGCCCCGGCCGGCGGCCCCCGCTTCGACGGACCTCCGCAGCAGGGCCCCGGCCCGGTCCCGGGCGCGCCCATGGGTCCCGGTCCGGGTGCGCCGATGGGTCCCGGTCCCGGCGCGCCCATGGGTCCCGGCCCCGGTGCTCCGATGGGTCCCGGTCCCGGCGGTCCCGGGCCCGCCCCGGCGCAGGCCGGCGGCCGGCGCTTCGACGGGCCCCCGCAGCAGGGCTTCGCCCAGGGCCCGGCCGGGCCGCGCCAGGGCGCTCCGATGGGCCCCGGCCCGGGTGCTCCGATGGGCCCCGGCCCCGGTGCGCCCATGGGCCCCGGCCCCGGCGGCCCCGGTGTCGGCACCGGGCCGGGTGCGGGCTACCCCGCGCCGCCCGCCGGACCCGGTGGTCCCCGTACGGGCGCCCCCGCGGCCCCGCAGGGCCCCGGCCCCGCCGGACCGCCCGTGCCGCAGGCCGGCGTCGACTACGGCTCCGGCCCCACCACCGGTCCCGTCGCCAAGGCCCTGATCGCCCCCGTACCGCCCGCCCCGGCCTGGCCCGGCAGCGGCGGCGGACCCGACGGGCCGACCGGCGGGCCCGCGCTGGGCTCCGTACCGGTCGGCGGGGCGCAGGAGCCGAGGTGGCCCGGCCCCGAGGTGGACGCGGCCGGATACCCGCAGCCCGCGCCCGTCCCGGCCCCCGCGAACAAGGCCAAGGCCAAGGGCAAGGCCCCCGCGCCCGCCCCGGCCAAGCCCGCCAAGAAGGGCCGCAGCAAGGTGGCCCTCCTCGGAGGCGCCCTCTTCGTGCTGCTCGGCGTGGCCTACGGAGCCGGCCTGCTCCTCAACCACTCCGACGTCCCCAAGGGCACCACCGTCGAGGGCGTCGACATCAGCGGCAGCCGTGACGAGGCGATCGCCAAGCTCCAGACCTCCTTCGGCAACCGCGCCGTCGCCCCGCTCCAGCTCACCGTCGGCGGCAAGCCGGTCGAGCTGAAGCCGGAGAAGGCCGGCCTGAGCCTGGACAGCCAGACCACCGTCCGCAACGCGGCGGGCAGCGACTACAACCCCGTCACGGTCATCGGCTCGCTCTTCGGCAGCGAGCGCAAGGCCGAGGCCGTCCTGCCCACCGACGAGGAGAAGCTGCGGGTCGCCCTCCAGGAGCTGGCCGGCACGGCCGGTACCGCCACCGAGGGCACCATCACCTTCGACACCGGCAAGGCCCTCGCCGTTCCCGGCAAGCCCGGCTCCACCCTCGACGTGGACGGCTCCGTCAGCCTGGTCACCAAGGCCTTCCACGACATGGTCGCCACCGGCCAGGCCGCCCCGGTCACGCTCCCGGTCGCCACCAAGGACCCGGTCGTCGACCAGGCCGAACTGGACCGGGCCATGAAGGACTTCGCCCAGCCCGCGATGTCGGCGCCGGTCCTCGTCAAGGCGGGCACCAAGTCCATCCCGCTGGGCGCCAAGTCCCTGCCGAAGATCCTGAGCATGCAGGTCGTCGACGGGCACCTCGTCGAGAAGTACGACCTGGAAGCCCTCAAGACGGCCTACGGGAACACCTTCGACGGCGTCCTCATCATGCGCGGCACCGGCGAGAAGACCGCCGTCACCCCGCAGGACGTCGCCGGAGTCCTCGGCAAGGCGCTGCGCGGCAAGACGACCGCCGAGCGCACCGCGGTCATCCCCACCAACCCGAGCTGACCGCACGCACCGGAGCCCCTCCCCGACCGGCCGGGGAGGGGCTCCGGCGCATCCGCGTCACCCCGGCCGCATGACATCCGTCATGCGGCCCTCACGACGCGGGACACTGCCGCGCGGACCCCCGTACGGGCGAGCCTTGAGCCATGAAGACGAAGACAGCGACGCGGCCCGGCGCCGCCACCGGACCCGCCCCCGACGGTGTCGTGGTGAGCTTCGAGAACGTCACCAAGAACTACGGCCCGGTCCGGGCGGTCGACGGCCTGTCCCTCGCCCTGTACCCGGGCGAGACCGTCGCGCTCCTCGGCCCCAACGGCGCCGGCAAGTCCTCCACCCTCGACCTGCTCCTCGGCCTGCGCCCCGCCGACTCCGGATCCGTCCGGCTCTTCGGCACCACCCCCCGCGAGGCCGTGGTGGCCGGCCGGGTCGGCGCGATGCTCCAGACCGGCGGCCTGATGGAGGAAGTGACCGTACGCGAACTGGTCGAGCTGGCCTGCGCCCTGCACCCGCGCCCGTACCCGGCCGAGCAGGTCCTCGGCCTCGCCGGTGTCACCGACATCGCCGGCCGGCTGGTCAACAAGCTCTCCGGCGGCCAGGAGCAGCGGGTGCGCTTCGCCCTGGCCACGGCCGGACACAGCGACCTGATCGTGCTCGACGAGCCCACCACCGGCATGGACGTCACAGCCCGCCAGGCCTTCTGGGCCACCATGCGCGAGCAGGCCGCCCAGGGCCGCACCGTCCTCTTCGCCACGCACTACCTGGAGGAGGCCGACGCCATCGCCGACCGGGTACTGGTCCTGAGCAAGGGCCGGCTCCTCGCCGACGGCACCGCCGCCGAGATCAAGGCCAAGGCCGGCGCCCGCCGGATCACCTTCGACCTCACCGGCCCGGCGGCCGACGAGCAGGCCCTGCGCGGACTCCCGCACCTCACCGGCTTCGAACGCCACGGCGACACGGTCCGGCTCCAGTCCGGCGACGCCGACGCGACCGTCCACGCCCTGTACGCCCTGGGCCTGTACCCCCGCAACCTGGAGGTCGCGGGACTGGGCCTGGAGCAGGCCTTCATCGCCCTCACCGCGGCCGAGGAGGCCTGAACACCATGCCGAACCCCGGAACGGTCAAACTGGTCAGGCTCGAAGTCACCCGGGCCCTGCGCAACAAGAAGTACCTGTTCTTCACCGTGCTCTACCCGGCCGCCCTCTTCCTGATGCTCGGCGGCACCCTGAGCGGCACGACCAAGGTCATGGGCACGGAACTGACCATGCCCGCGTTCTACATGGTGGCGATGGCCTCCTTCGGCGCGCTGACCGCCGTCCTCATGGGCAACAGCGAGCGGATCGCCAAGGAGCGCGAGGCGGGCTGGGTCCGCCAGCTGCGCCTCACCTCCCTGCCCGGCCACGGCTACGTCATCGCCAAGACCGCCAGCGCCGGCGTGCTCTCGCTCCCCGCGATCCTCGTCGTCTTCGCGGTCGCCGCGTCCGCCAAGGGCGTCCGGTTCGAGGCCTGGCAGTGGTTCGCCCTCACCGGCTCCATCTGGGCCGGCAGCCTGGTCTTCGCCGCCCTGGGCGTCGCCCTCGGCTACCTCGCCAGCGGGGACAACGTCCGCCCGATCACCATGCTCTGCTACTTCGGCCTCTCCATCCTCGGCGGCCTGTGGATGCCCACCGCCGCCTTCCCGCAGTGGCTGCAGGACATCTGCGCATGGCTCCCGACCACCGCCTACGCCGGCCTCGGGCACGCCATCGAGCTGGGCGGCGCGCCGGACGCCAAGGACGTGGCGATCCTCGCGGGTTACTTCGTACTGTTCACTGGTGCCGCCGCCTGGCTGTACCGCAAGGACTCCCTGAAGGCGTGAGAGCCGTGACGAGCATCCCGCAAGCCGGGGAACCGACCGGGGTGCCGGGTGCGACCGGGGTCGGGGTGCCGCCCGAGAACGGCCGGCAGCGGATCGTGAAGGCCCTGTGGATCAGCGTCTGGCTCGTCTACCTCGGCGCCCCCGTCACCGACCTGATCAGCGGCGGCCACTCCCTCGGCGTCCGGCTGCTCGGCTGGCTGGGGCTCGCCGCGTTCGTCGCCTGGTACCTGCTCCTCGTCTTCCGCACCGGCCGTCAGACGGAGACCCGCCGGGTCCTGTTCTCGGTGTCGGTGCTCGCCGCCCAGGCCACCGTCCTCTCCCTGAGCCTCGGCCGCGAATGGCTCGTGCTCTTCGTCTACGTGGCCATCGCCTCCGGAGCCGCCCTGCCCGGGGAGGTCTCCCGCTGGACCGTCCCCGGCGCGACCGCCCTGCTGACGGCCACGGCCCTCACGGTGCCCGGCGGCCAGGCCTACCTCGCCGGACTGCTCATCCCGGCCCTGATGGGCGGCTTCGCCATGGTCGGCATCCGCACGATGATCCGCACCACCATCGAACTGCGCCGGGCACGGGCCACGGTGGCCCAGCTCGCCGCCAACGAGGAACGGCTGCGGATGGCCCGGGACCTGCACGACCTGCTGGGCCACTCGCTGTCGCTGATCACCCTCAAGAGCGAGCTCGCCGGACGCATGCTGCCCGGCCGGCCCGAGGAGGCCGCCCGCCAGGTGGCGGATATCGAGCAGGTCAGCAGGCAGGCCATGGTCGACGTACGCGAAGCGGTGAGCGGCTACCGGCGGCCCACGCTCCCGGGCGAACTGGCGGGGGCGCGGACCGCGCTGACGGCGGCCGGCATCCTCGCGGACCTCCCGTCGGACGGGCCCGGACAGCTCCCGGAGGAGGTCGAATCGGCACTGGCCTGGGCGCTGCGCGAGGCCGTCACGAACGTGGTCCGGCACAGCGGCGCGGCCCGCTGCACCGTCACCCTGGCCACCCGGCAGACCCTGGCGGGCCCGGTGGCGGAGCTGACGGTCACCGACGACGGCGGCGCCGGCCCCTGCACCCCCGGCAACGGGCTGACGGGCCTCACCGAACGCCTGGCATCGGCGGGCGGCACCCTCACCGCGGGCCCGGCCGGGCAGCGCGCCCGGGACCGGCCGGGCTTCCGGCTCCGGGCGAGCGTTCCGCTGAGCCCCCTAGTGCTGTGACCGGAAAGGTTCACCGGGTCACGCCGCCCGGCACGGCACCTCGCCGCGTTGTCGGACCACGCCAGTACGTCCAGTACGAGGCGTGGTCCTCCGCCTTGCGATGCACCGCACCGGACGACGCGACCCGGCAAACCCTTCCGGCCACAGCACTAGGATCGCCTTCATGAGCCCCCGCCCGATCCGGATCCTCCTCGCGGAGGACCAGTCGATGGTCCGCGAGGCCCTGGCCGCCCTCCTCGGACTGGAACCGGACATCGAGGTACTGGCCCAAGTCGCCCGCGGCGACGAGGTGGTGGCCGCAGCCCGGTCCCACGACGTCAACGTCGCCCTCCTCGACATCGAGATGCCCGGCATGACGGGCATCGAGGCGGCAGCCGCCCTGCACACCGCCCTGCCCTCCCTGCGCATCGTGATCCTGACCACCTTCGGCCGCCCCGGATACCTGCGGGGAGCGATGGAGGCCGGAGCCTCCGCCTTCCTCGTCAAGGACGCCCCGGCCGCCCAACTCGCCGCGGCCGTGCGCAAGGTCCTGGCGGGGGAGCGAGTCATCGACCCCGCCCTGGCGGCGGCCGCCCTCGCCGAGGGAGCCAACCCCCTGACCGACCGCGAACGGGAGGTCCTGCGCGCCGCCGAGTCCGGCGCCACCAACGCGGAACTGGCCACCCTCCTCCACCTGTCCCAGGGCACCGTCCGCAACTACCTCTCGACAGCCATCCAGAAACTGGCCTCCCGCAACCGCGCGGAGGCGGTACGCGTGGCCCGCGAAAAGGGCTGGCTGTAACCCAGCCGTCCGGAGAATCAGCCCCGCCGGCGTTTGAGGCACGGGGTCCGGGGCGGAGCCCCGTGGGGTCCGGGCGCAGCCCGGTACCCCTCCCAGCCCGTCCGGCGCTTGAGGACCGGGCTCCGGGCAGCACCCGGGGAACGGTGGAAGGGCGGGTAGGGGACCTTTGCCCCGCGCAGCGGCAAGCGTCGCAGCGGGGAAATCCGCCCCGCGCAGCGGTAAGGGTGCGGCCGAGCCGGGCCGACGGGCTAGTTCAGCAGGGCCCGCGCCGCCGCCGCCTCCGCCCGGATCCGCACCGCCGACGGCGGATCGATCACGTCCACGACCACCGCGTAGGACTCCATCTCCGCCGCCCCCACCGCGAAGTCCCCCCGCTCCACCAGCAGCTTCGCCCGCTCGTACCGCAACGCCGCAGGATGCGAGGGCAGCAGCAGCGCCAGGTCCAGTGCCCACAGCGCCACCCCCGAGTGCTCGGGCCGCGACGAGGCCCACGCCCGGATGTTGTTCAGGATCCGCAGCACGATGTCCATCGTGCGCGCGGCGGTCCGCGGCCCCGCCGCCAGCTCCGCCGGCCCCGCGCCCAGCGAGGCGCCCCCGGCGAAGGGGTCGACGACGACACCCTCCTCCGGATCCCCGAAGCCGACGACGAAGTGCCCAGGCAGGGCCAGCCCGTACACCGGGGCCCCGGCCCGCCGGGCCACCTCCAGCCAGACCACGGACAGCAGGATCGGCAGCCCCCGGCGCCGTCGCAGCACCTCGTGCAGCAGCGAGGACGAGAGCCGGTCGTAGTCGGCTGGCGTGCCGTGGAAGCCCATCCGCCCGCCCAGCAGTTCGCTCACCGCCGAGGCCCACGCGCGGGCGCCCCGCAGCCCGTACGGCAGCATCCCCGCCAGCCGGTCCAGCTCGATCTGCGCCCAGTCCATGGCCCGTTCGTCGAGGTCCGGGTCGCCCTCCGCGGCCAGCAGCAGGCACAGCGCGGCCAGATCGGGGCGCTCCGCCCGCGCCTCGGCGGCGAACTGCTCCCGCCAGGACGAGGTCACGCCGTCGCCCGGTAGTGGTGGTAGGAGTGGTGCACCCCGAAGCCCATCCCGTCGTACAGGGCCCGCGCCGCGGTGTTGTCCCTCTCCACCTGGAGCCAGGCCGCCGAGGCGCCCTCCTCCAGCGCGCGCCGCGCCAGCGCCGCCATCACGGCCGAGGCGAGCCCGCGGCGCCGGTGCTCCGGGTCGACCTCGACGGCCGCGAACCCGGCCCACCGGCCGTCCACCACGAGCCGCCCGATCGCCTGCCCGGGCACGGCCGCGAACCACACCGAGGGGCCTTCCGTCAGTACCCGGCGGGCGGTTGCGGGATCCTTCACCCGCCCGTAGCGGGAGAGCCAGTCCTCGTCCGGTTCGCGGGTCAGCCGTACGCCCGCGACCAGGGAATCGTCCACGTCCAGGTCACCGACCGCCGCCAGCCCGCCTACCTGCACGTCGGCCGACACCTCGCGGATCCAGCCCCGGTCCTCCAGCTCCGCGCACAGCAGCTCCTGGGTGCCCGCGGCGCCCGTGGAGGTCTGGACGTAGGCCGGAAGGCCCCGCCGGGCGTACCAGGAGGTCACTCGCGCGAGTGCATCGTCCAGCGGTGTGCCGGGATCGCCGAGCGGCAGTACGGAGTTGGCCCGGCGGGTGAATCCGCCGGCCGCGCGCAGCGTCCACTCGCCCAGCGGCTCGCTCTCCAGCGGCACCCAGGCCCGTGCGCAGACCCCCGCGAGCTCCTCGAAGGAGGCCGCGGGACCCCTGCGGCGGGCCGGCGCGGCCGGTACGACCTTGCCAGCCACCAGCGAGGATTCCGCGATGCGGACGGACTCGCCGGTCTTTCGTGTGATCGTGACCACACCCGCGTTCCAGGATGTGAGAACCCCTACGGTGTCCGTGAAAGAGGGGCCCCCGGCCGAGCCGCGCTCCACCCGTCGCACAGAGACACGTTTACCCACGTCAGCGGGTGTAATCCGGATCTCCAGCCGTCCACCGGCAGTGATTTCCACAGCTCTGTCCGCCCCTCCTGTTCGGATCGTGCCCGGGAACGGAGATACTAGAGGCGGGCATCGACGACGCCGCGCTCCCGCGCGATATGGAAAGCCCTTATGAGGAGGAACGAGAGCGTGACCTACGTCATCGCGGAGCCTTGTGTCGACGTCAAGGACAAGGCATGCATCGAAGAGTGCCCCGTCGACTGCATCTACGAGGGCCAGCGGTCCTTGTACATCCACCCGGACGAGTGCGTCGACTGTGGTGCCTGTGAGCCGGTCTGCCCGGTCGAGGCCATCTTCTACGAGGACGACACCCCGGAGGAGTGGAAGGACTACTACAAGGCGAACGTCGAGTTCTTCGACGAGCTCGGCTCGCCCGGTGGTGCCTCCAAGCTCGGCCTGATCGAGCGCGACCACCCCTTCATCGCAGCGCTGCCCGCCGGCATCAACGGCGAGCACTGACCTTTCAGGCAGTAGCAGCGCCCCTCGGTCCCGTCCGGCTCGCAGCCGCACGGGACCGAGGTGTTTTGCCCGTTCCGACAGCACAACGAAGACCTCCTGGAAAGAGCACAGCGTGGCCGCAGTCTCAGCCCGTCTTCCCGTCTTCCCCTGGGACAAGCTGGAGCCGTACAAGGCGACGGCGGCGGCCCACCCGGACGGGATCGTCGACCTCTCCGTCGGCACCCCCGTCGACCCGGTGCCGGAGCTGATCCAGCGCGCCCTGATCGAGGCCGCGGACTCCCCGGGCTATCCCACGGTCTGGGGCACCCCCGCCCTGCGCGACGCGATCACCGGGTGGGTGCGCAGCCGCCTCGGCGCGAGCACCGCCGGGCACCGCAACGTCCTGCCGGTCGTCGGCTCCAAGGAACTGGTCGCCTGGCTGCCCACCCAGCTGGGCCTGGGCGCCGGAGACCAGGTGGCCTACCCCCGCCTGGCCTACCCGACGTACGAGGTCGGCGCGCGGCTGTGCGGCGCCGAGCCGGTGGTCTACGACGACCCCACCACCGAGCTCGACCCGGCCCGCGTGAAGCTGCTGTGGCTCAACTCCCCGTCCAACCCCACCGGCGAGGTCCTCCCCAAGGAAGAGCTCGTACGGATCGTGGCCTGGGCGCGCGAGCACGGGATCCTGGTCTTCAGCGACGAGTGCTACCTCGAACTGGGCTGGGAAGCCGAGCCCGTCTCCGTCCTGCACGACGAGGTCTGCGGTGGCTCGTACGAGGGCATCGTCGCCGTCCACTCGCTCTCCAAGCGGTCCAACCTGGCCGGCTACCGGGCCGCCTTCATCGCCGGCGACGCCGACGTCCTCGGCGAGCTGCTCCAGATCCGCAAGCACGGCGGCATGATGACCGCGGCCCCCGTGCAGGCGGCCACGGTCGCGGCCCTCGGCGACGACCGGCACGTCGAGGAGCAGCGGGTGCGCTACGCGGCCCGCCGCGCGGCGCTGCGCACGGCCCTGGAGGCGCACGGCTTCCGCGTCGAGCACAGCGAGGCCAGCCTGTACCTGTGGGTGACCCGGGACGAGCCCTGCTGGGACACCGTCGCCCACCTGGCCGAACTCGGCATCCTGGTCGCACCGGGCGACTTCTACGGCGAGGCGGGTGCGCGGTTCGTCCGCGTCGCCTTCACCGCCACGGACGAGCGCGTCGCGGCGGCGGTCAAGCGGCTGGCGTAACCGGCCCGCGCCGTACTGCGCACGGACGGCCCGAGGGGCCCGGGAGTTCGTGCTCCCGGGCCCCTCGGTGTTTCTCGGTGGTTCCGGTGTTCCGGCGGCAGCTGCTAGCCGAGGCCGGGCAGCCCGCCCGGCAGTCCGCCGGGGAGTCCGCCCGGCAGCCCGCCGCCGGCCAGCGGGAGTCCCGCCAGCAGGCTGCCCGCGGCGCCGGTCACCTCGCCGGCGGGCGCGGGCGCGGACAGGGTGGAGGCGGCGGGCACGGCCCCGGTGGCGGTGTCGCCCGCGGCGGCGACCGTCGCGTCCGGCGCGGTGAGCGCGCCCAGCTGCGGCACGGACTCCAGGCCCGCGGCGCTGGCCGCGCCGGCCGCACCGACCACGGGCGCTGCCCCGGCTGCGAGGAGCAGCGCGGCACGGGCGATCCGACGGGTCAGGGGGAGGGACATGATGCTCCTAAGCGGTAGCGGCTGAGTACGCCGTGACAACCGGTCGGAGGGGGGCGCGAGTTGCGGAGCCGGTGGGTAAAGGATCAGTAACGGATCGTTTAATCGGCTTCCGCCCCGACCGCCCTGAACGCGCGCCGACCTGCGGTTGCGGACCCGCCACGCGCCTCGTGTCCGCCGTTCGGGTCACCCCCGTACGGGCGACAGGTCGTACGCCCGTCCACGTCCGTCCAGGCCCGTCCCTGCCCCGTCGTGCCCGTCCGTGCCCGTCCGTGCCCGTCCGCCGCGGCTCAGCCGCGCACGAAGATCCGTACCTGGCCCGGGGCGGCCGCGGCGGGATCCGCGGCGCCGTTCCCGGCGGCCGCGGCGCTCCGCTCCCGCCACCGGTCGCCGTCCTTGCCCGCCACCCAGGACCCGGCGCCGTACGAGACCCGCGTGATCCCCAGCTCGCGCGAGCCGGCCACCGCCCACTGCGCGAGCACCTGGCCGGTCCGCGCCGCCGCCTCCCCGCCGCCGGCCTTCGCCACCAGGGTCACCTCGGACCCGGCGGCCGCCCCGTCACCTCCGCCGGCCCCGCCGCCCGCGCCCGCGCCCGCCGCGGGCAGCGTGTACAGCGGGTTCTTGCCGAGCAGCCGGGTCAGCTCCGCCCGCACCTTCGCCGGATCGCCGGCCCGCACGGGCGCGGGCCCGGTGCAGGTCAGGTGGCCGGCGCCGGTGAAGGCGGCGGTCAGCACGGTGGCCTCCGGCTCGTGCTTCGCATAGGCCTGCGGGAAACCGCTCAGCTGCACCTTCTGCGCCGCCACCGTGAGCGGCAGCCGCGAGTACCCCTTGACCTCGGCCAGCCGGTCGTAGAAGATCCCGGCCGCGTACACGGGGTCCATGATCTGCTCCGGCGTGCCCCAGCCCTGCGAGGGCCGCTGCTGGAACAGGCCCAGCGAATCGCGGTCGCCGTGGTCGAGGTTGCGCAGGGCCGACTCCTGCATGGCCGTGGCCAGCGCGATGGTCACCGCCCGGTCGGGCATCCCCTTGGACACCCCGACGGCGGCTATCACCGCCGCGTTCGACGCCTGCTCCGGGGACATCTCGCCGAACTGGCCGGAGCCCTTCGCACCGCTCTTCCCGTCGGCCGACACCGTGCAGTAGGGCACGCCGCCGTTGTCGTTCGACGCGCGCTGCACCACGAAGTACCCCGCGACCGCCACCAGCACCAGGAACCCCGCGGCCCAGCGGAGCGGGCGCCGGCGGCGGCGAGGTCGGGAGGGATCGGTCTGCGGCACGCCGCCCACCGTACTTGAGCCATATGGCGCGTCCATCGGCCGGACGGACAAGGCTTCGCCGCAGCCCGGGGCGTTAGGGTCAGCTCCATGTCCGAATCCGAGCTGGACCTCACCCTGGACGCCGCCGAGCTGACCGCCCGGCTCGTCGACATCCCTTCCGTGAGCGGCGACGAGAAGGTACTCGCCGACCTCGTGGAACACGCCTTGCGCGGCCTGCCGCACCTGACCGTGGACCGCTTCGGCAACAACGTGGTCGCGCGCACCCACCTGGGCCGCGCCGAACGCGTCGTACTCGCCGGGCACCTCGACACCGTGCCGATCGCCGACAACGTGCCCTCCCGCCTCGACGAGAACGACGTCCTGTGGGGCTGCGGCACCACCGACATGAAGTCGGGCGTCGCCGTACAGCTGCGCATCGCGGCCACCGTCCCCGAGCCGAACCGGGACCTCACCTTCGTCTTCTACGACCAGGAAGAGGTCGCCGCCGACCTCAACGGCCTCGGCAAGGTCGCCGAAGCCCACCCCGACTGGCTGACCGGCGATTTCGCCGTCCTCCTCGAACCCTCCAACGCCGAGGTCGAGGGCGGCTGCCAGGGCACCCTGCGCGTGCTGCTCCGCACGTCCGGCGAGCGCGCCCACTCCGCGCGCAGCTGGATGGGCTCCAACGCCATCCACGCGGCGAGCCCGATCCTGGCCACGCTGGCGGCGTACGAGCCCCGCAAGCCCGTGATCGACGGCCTGGAGTACCACGAGGGCCTCAACGCCGTCCGCATCGAGGGCGGGGTCGCCAACAACGTCATCCCGCACGCGTGCACGGTGACGGTCAACTTCCGCTTCGCCCCCGACCGCAGCACGGACGAGGCCATCGCCCACGTCCGCGAGGTCTTCGCGGACTGCGACATCGACGAGTTCGTGATCGACGACCTCTCCCCGGGCGCCCTCCCCGGCCTCTCCCACCCGGCCGCCGCCGCCTTCATGGAAGCCGTCGGCGGACACGCCATGCCGAAGTTCGGCTGGACGGACGTCTCCCGCTTCAGCGCCCTCGGCGTCCCGGCCGTCAACTACGGCCCGGGCGACGCCCTCCTGGCCCACAAGGCCGACGAGCGAGTGGAAACCAAGGCCATCCTCCACTGCGAGGAACGACTCCGCGCCTGGCTGACCTCCTGAATTCCGCTTCTCGTCACCTTTGTGCGCCTAACCTGATCCAACGATCAGCAGGAGGGAGCACATCATGGGCAACCCTGAAGGGTCCGCTCGTCATCGGCCCGAGGAGCAGCAGCTCGGGCCGGTGCTGAGGAGGCGGGGCCAGGTGCAGGCCGGCAGTACGACGGACCAGCGGCTGCTGGATTCGGCCGGGCCCTCCGAGTGGGTGCACACCGATCCGTGGCGGGTCCTGCGCATCCAGTCGGAGTTCATCGAGGGCTTCGGCACCCTGGCGGAGCTGCCGCCGGCGATCAGCGTGTTCGGTTCCGCCCGGACGCCGGTGGATTCGCCGGAGTACGAGGCGGGCGTGCGGATCGGCGGCGCGCTCGTGGAAGCCGGGTTCGCGGTGATCACGGGCGGCGGCCCGGGCGCGATGGAGGCGGCCAACAAGGGGGCGCGCGAGGCCAACGGCCTCTCGGTGGGCCTCGGCATCGAGCTCCCCTTCGAACAGGGGCTCAACGAGCACGTCGACCTCGGGCTGAACTTCCGGTACTTCTTCGTCCGCAAGACGATGTTCGTGAAGTACAGCCAGGGCTTCGTGGTCCTGCCGGGCGGGCTCGGCACCCTCGACGAGCTGTTCGAGGCCCTGACCCTGGTCCAGACGCAGAAGATCACCCGCTTCCCGATCGTGCTGTTCGGCACGGCGTACTGGAGCGGGCTCATCGACTGGCTGAAGAACACGGTCATCGCCCAGGGCAAGGCCTCGGAGAAGGACCTCTACCTGTTCCACGTCACCGACGACGTGGACGAGGCGATCGCCCTCGTGACGAAGGAAGTCGCCAGGTAGCACCCGCCGACCGCCACGCCGGCCCCCGGCGGTTCCGGGGGCCGGTGGTGCCGGGGGTCAGGCGAGGCCCCGGCGGGCAACGGCCGGGGGGCGGTGGCCCTGGATGGTGCGGACCATCTCAAGGATCTGCTTGGTTTCCGCGACTTCGTGGACGCGGTAGACCTGGGCGCCCAGCCAGGCCGAGACGGCCGTCGTGGCCAGGGTGCCCAGGAGGCGTTCCTTGACCGGCTTGTCGAGGGTCTCGCCGACGAAGTCCTTGTTGGAGAGGGAGACCAGCACCGGCCAGCCCGTCTCCGTCATCTCCGAGAGGCGGCGGGTCGCCTCCAGGGAATGACGGGTGTTCTTCCCGAAGTCGTGACCCGGATCGATCATGATCGACTCGCGGGGTACGCCCAGGGCCGCCGCCCGCTCGGCCAGGCCGACCGTGACGCGCAGGATGTCGGCCATCACGTCCTTGTACTCGGTCCGGTGCGGCCGGGTCCGCGGCTCGGCCCCGCCCGCATGGGTGCAGACGATGCCCGCGCCGTGCCGCGCGGCGACCTCCGCGAGCTTCGGGTCGACCCCGCCCCACGCGTCGTTGAGCAGATCGGCCCCGGCCTCGCAGACGGCCTCGCCGACCTCGTGTCGCCACGTGTCAACGCTGATCACCACGTCGGGGTGGCGGCGGCGCACCTCGGCGACGAAACCGACCGTGCGCCGGGCCTCCTCCGCCGCGTCCACGTGCTCCCCGGGACCGGCCTTCACGCCGCCGATGTCGATGATCGCGGCGCCCTCGGCCACCGCCTGCTCGACCCGGTCCAGGGCCGGCTCGTCGCGGAAGGTCGCTCCCTGGTCGTAGAAGGAGTCAGGGGTCCGGTTCACGATGGCCATGATCACCGGCTCGTGGTCGTCGAACTCGCGCCTGCCCAGTCGCAGCATCCCGCTCTTTCCTCCTTCGGCGACCCTCGCGCCTCGCCTGCGACCTTAACCTGGTGGCCGGAGTCTCTCAGGGGAGTTGATCGTGTTCGCGTTCTTGCTCATCGCGCTGGTCGTGGTCGTCGCGGGAGTCACCCTCGCGGTGGCCGGCGGGGGGTCCGAGGCCGTGCTGCCGGAGGCCGAGCCCGACCGGCTGTCCGACGCCCTGCCCGAGAACCGGCCCGTCGTCCGGGCGGACATCGACGAGCTGCGCCTTCCGGTGGCCCCGCGCGGCTACCGGATGTCCGACGTGGACGACGTACTGGAGCGGCTGGCGGCGGAGCTGGCCGAGCGCGACGCGCGGATCGCCGAGCTCACCGCGGCGGCCGTGCCCGCGGGCGGGTCCGCAGTCACTGCTGCGCCCGCCGACGGCTCCGTGGACCTGACCAAGGCCGCCGAACAGTGAGTGGGGTGCTCGCCGGCCCCGACGGGGGGCTGCGCTGCCCCTGGGGGCTGTCCACCGAGGACTACATCGCGTACCACGACACGGAGTGGGGCCGGCCGGTCCACGGGGACGACGCGCTGTACGAGCGGCTGTGCCTGGAGGCCTTCCAGTCGGGGCTGTCCTGGCTGACGATCCTGCGCCGCCGGGAGGGGTTCCGGGCGGCCTTCGCGGGCTTCGAGATCGCCGAGGTGGCGCGGTTCGGGGCCGCGGACGTGGAACGGCTCCTCGCCGACGAGGGGATCATCCGCAACCGGGCCAAGATCGAGGCGACGCTCGCCAACGCGAAGACCCTGGTCGGGTGGGGGGAGGGCGAACTCGACGCCCTGATCTGGTCCCACGCCCCGGCCCCGGGGCGGGCCCCGAAGAGCACCACCGAGATCCCGGCGGTGACCCCGGAGTCCACGGCCCTGGCCAAAGCCCTGAAGAAGGCGGGCATCCGCTTCGTGGGCCCCACGACGGCCTACGCCCTGATGCAAGCCTGCGGCCTGGTCAACGACCACCTCTCCCGCTGCATGACCCGCAAACTGCCCTGACGGGCCCCCGCCCGGCGTGCCCCGACCCTGCGGGGCTGGGTCCCCTACCCGCCCTTCCACCGTTCCCCGGGCTGTGCCCGGACCCCGTTGCCGGGGGCCGGCCCCCGGACCCCCGCTCCTCAAACGCCGGAGGGGCTGATTGTGGTCGGCCGGGGCCGACCCCCAGGGGCTCGGGCGCAGCAATTCCAGCCGTCCGGCGTTTGAGGACCGGGGTCTGGGGCGGAGCCCCAGAAGGGGTCCGGGCGCAGCCCGGGGAACGGGCGAAGGGCGGGTAGGGGAGCTCCGCCCGCGCAGCGGTACCCGCACCCCGCGCGGAGCCGCTAGCGGCCCAGGTACTTCGGGGGCTGCTTCGCGAGGAAGGCGTCCACGGCGATTCCGTGGTCTTCGGAGGCGCCCGCGCGGGCCTGGAGGACGTCCTCGTGGTCGAGGGCTTCGGAGAGGGAGCGGGAGGCTCCGTAGGCCAGGGACTCCTTCAGCGCCGCGTAGGCGACCGTCGGACCCTCCGCCAGCCGCCGGGCCACGGCGAGCGCCTCGGCCGCCAGCGACTCGGAGGGGACCACGCGGTTCGCGATGCCGAGGTCCAGGGCCTCCTGGGCCTTCACGGACCGGGGGAAGAGCAGCAGGTCGGAGGCGCGCGAGCCGCCGATGAGGCGGGGCAGCGTCCACGAGACGCCCGAGTCGGCCGTCAGGGCGACGCCCGCGAAGGAGGTGTTGAAGGAGGCGGTGTCCGCGACCACGCGGAAGTCCGCGGCCAGGGCGAAGCCGAAGCCCGCGCCCGCCGCGACGCCGTTCACGCCCGCGACCACCGGCTTCGGCATCTCCGTCAGCGCCCGGACGATCGGGTTGTAGTGCTCCGCGACGGTGTTCATGGTCAGGGAGGAGCCGTGCTCCCGGTCGGCCGCGAGGAACCCGACGTGCTCCTTGAGGTCCTGGCCCACGCAGAACGCCCGGTTGCCGGCCGCGGTGAGCAGCACCGCCCGTACGGCCGGATCCGCGGCCGCCGCCCGGGCCGCGTCGCGCAGGGCGACCTTGGCCTCGGTGTTCATGGCGTTCATGGCCTCGGGACGGTTGATCGTGATGGTCGCGAGTCCGTCGGTCACTTCGTAGAGCACGCTGTCGGCCATGGCGGGGGTCCCCCTTCGTCGCGGGCTGGCTACCGGCCGGTACCGGCCGGTGCAAAGGTCAGCATGGCGGACCGGGCCGGGGTCGCACATGTGATGTGCGTCAAATAAACGGAAGGGCATTCGCGTGTCGCGGCGGCGAAGTATCGCAGGCGTGTCCCCGAAATGAGTGGTTTTGGTCAAGCGCGTTGCACAAGCGTTCCCAGCCGATGTTGGTCATCGGGTCCTGACATGCGGGATAATGGCCTGGAAGCAATGTGTTCGATGCCGGGTACTAGGCGCCTGAATGGAGCCGTCGGCTGACGATGAACTGGTTTCAGGAAGGGGAACGAGCATGGCGGCCATGAAGCCGCGGACGGGCGACGGCCCGCTCGAGGTCACCAAGGAGGGGCGGGGCATCGTCATGCGCGTACCGCTCGAGGGCGGCGGTCGGCTCGTCGTCGAGCTGACTCCGGACGAGGCGGACGCCCTGGGTGACGCCCTGAAGAAGGTCGTCGGCTGATCCCCAGGTCCACCAGGGATGACTGACCGTACTTTCGCTGCATTCTCTGCACTGCCCCGGCCGCACCAAGCGGCCGGGGCAGTGTTGTGTCCCCGGTCATGACCCCGACCCCGACCCGGGCGCCGACGCCGACCCGACCCCGGAGCCCTGCCGTGACCTTCTCCCCGCCCGCTCCGCCCGCCTTCGCCGCGTCCACGCCCCGCGAGCGGACGGCCCGGGTCCTCACCGAGGTCCTGGCCCCGGCGAACCTGGTCGTGGCCCAGCTCCTGCTGATCGGCTGGCACAGCACCGGGTCGTGGTCCGGTCTCGGCTGGGGCCTGCTCGGCGCCCTGTTCTGCGGGGTGGTCCCGATCGGCATCATCCTGCTCGGGGTCCGGCGCGGGCGGCTGACCGACCAGCACATCCGGATACGGCGCCAGCGGGTCGTCCCGATGGGGCTGAGCCTGGTCTCGGTCGCCGCCGGCATCACCCTCCTGCGCGTGCTCGGCGCCCCGGCCGACGTCTTCGCGCTCGTCGTCGCGATGCTCGTCGGGCTGGTCTGCTCGCTGCTGGTGACGATCGGCTGGCAGATATCCATCCACATGTCGGTGGCCGCCGGCACCGTCATGGTGCTGCTGCTGGTCTTCGGCCCGGTCGTGCTGCCCGCGGTGCTGGTCGCCGCGGGCGTGGGGTGGTCCCGGCTGGTCCTCAAGGCGCACACCGCGGCGCAGCTCCTCGCCGGCGCCGCGCTGGGCGGTGCGGCCGCGCTGACCTTCGCCCTGCTGCGCTGACCGGCCGCGCCTGCCTGCGCCCGCCTGCACCTGCCTGCGCCCGCCGCCCGGTGGGCTCAGCGCCGGACCGCGCACAGCAGGCCGTCGCCCACCGGGAGCAGGGCGGCCTCCAGGGCCGGGGTCTCCCGGACGGTGCGCAGCAGTTCGCGGACGCGGAGCACCTCCACCGCCTGGGCCGCGGAGTCGACCGTACGGCCGTCCGAGAAGACCCCCTCGAAGCAGACGAGGCCGCCGGGGCGGAGCAGGCGCAACGATTCAGCGAGGTAGTCGAGGGACTCGGAGGGGTCGCCGTCGCAGAAGACGAGGTCGTACCCGCCGTCGGCCAGCCGGGGCAGTACGTCCAGGGCGCGGCCCGGGATGAAGCGGGCGCGGTTGCCCGCGAAGCCGGCGGCGCGGAAGGCCTGGCGGGCGAAGGCCTGCCGGTCCGGTTCGGGATCCACGGTGGTCAGGACCCCGTCGGCGCGCATTCCGTGCAGGAGGTGGATGCCGGACACGCCGGTTCCGGTGCCGATCTCGGCGACCGCCTTGGCGTCGGCGGTGGCGGCGAGCAGGCGCAGCGCGGCCCCGGTGCCGGGGGAGACGGACCGCAGTCCCGCTTCCCTGGACCGGTCGCGGGCCCACCGCAGAGCGTCGTCTTCGGCGACAAACGCGTCGGCGAACGCCCAGCTCGTCTGCCGGTTGCCGGTAATGACCCTCTCCTGTCCCCATAGTTGGCGCAACGGTGACTGTATCCGCTGGAGTCGGGAACCCGCAGATGGGACCGGGCGTTGAGAGCAGTAGAGACGCAAGAGCAGCCCGGGGCCCGGAGCCTGTGCAAAGTTACTGCAAAAATGCTTATCCAGAGCTGACGGGAGGGGTGGCTATGGTAGGGATTCCGCTGGACACCACCAGAGCCGACAGGGGAGGTGCGGCTGCGCCTGTGGATCGTGGGGGTGTCCTCCGACGCCTCTTCTGGTCGGCCGGTGAGCCGAAATCCGTGACCAACATTGCTGACCGTTTCCGCACCGTAGACACCGCAACCACCGCGACGTTCGCCGCCGATGCGGGCTCCCAGGCGTGGACCCCTCCCTCGTGGGAGGAGATCGTCAGCACGCACAGTGCGCGGGTCTACCGCCTCGCCTACAGGCTGACGGGCAACCAGCACGACGCCGAGGACCTGACGCAGGAAGTCTTCGTCCGCGTCTTCCGCTCGCTGTCCACGTACACGCCCGGCACCTTCGAGGGCTGGCTGCACCGGATCACCACGAACCTCTTCCTCGACATGGTCCGGCGCAAGCAGCGGATCCGCTTCGACGCCCTCGCGGACGACGCCGCCGAGCGGCTGCCGAGCCGCGAGCCGTCCCCGCAGCAGGTGCTGCACGACACCCACTTCGACGCGGACGTGCAGCAGGCGCTGGACACCCTCGCCCCCGAGTTCCGTGCGGCCGTGGTGCTCTGTGACATCGAGGGCCTGTCGTACGAGGAGATCGCCGCCACGCTCGGCGTGAAGCTCGGCACCGTGCGCAGCCGTATCCACCGTGGCCGTTCGCACCTGCGCAAGGCGCTCAAGCACCGGTCTCCCGAGGCCCGTGCGGAGCAGCGCGCGCTGGCCGGTGTGGCGGTGGGCGCCCCGGGCGCCGGGGGAGAGGGCGGAGCCGAGTGAGCGGGATCAGTCCGTCCCCGTCGCCTGCCGAACCGTTCTCCGCCGGGCAGCCGTCCGCCGCCGAACAGGCTTCCTCCGTCGAGCAGCACCTGGGCGACCGCCTCGCGGCCCTCGTGGACGGGGAGTTGAAGCACGACGCGCGCGAGCGGGTACTGGCGCACCTGGCGACGTGTTCCCAGTGCAAGGCCGAGGCCGATGCGCAGCGCCGCCTGAAGACCATGTTCGTGGAGAGCGCACCGCCTCCGCTGTCGGCCGGGCTGCTGGCGCGGTTGCAGGGGCTGCCGGGAAGCGGCTCCGAGGGCCCCTCAGGCCCTTCCGGCCCCTTCGGCCCGCCGCCGGGAGCCGAGCCCTTTGGGTCCTTCGGCTACGCGCCGCCCGCGGCCGCCGCCGCACCGCAGCAGCAGGGCTTCCGGATACACGATGTGGGCCGCCAGCGGCGCCGCTTCGCCTTCGTGGCCGCCGGGGCAGTGTCCCTCGCCGCGATCGCGCTGGGCGGCACGCTCCCGATGGAGGCGATCGAGCCCAACGCGCGGGGCGAAGCCCCGGCCGCCCGCCCGGGACCCGTGGTTCCGGTCGTCGACGCGGTGGTCCGGGAGAACCGGCTGCCGAAGCCGGGCACCGTACCGACGCTCCGCTCGGTCACCCCCCTCGCGTCCTCCCCGGCGCCCTCCCGCCCGACCGCCTCCGCCCACCCGGTGTCCTTGTACCGCTGAGCGGTCCCGGGCGGTTTCCCCGCACCGCCCGCACCGCCCGCACCGCCCGTGCGGCCCGCAGGGGCGGGCGGCGGGGGCGACCTGGTTGAATCTCCGCCAGATGCGCCGCCCCGGCGGCCGGCGGAGAACGACAGGCAGGCGGGGAGCACCCATGTCCGACAGTCAGCGGACCGATCCGGCGACGGATCCGGTCTCCGCCCCCCTGCCCCGGTGGTGGAGCCGCCCGGCGGAGTCCGTCGGCGCGCCCGGGGGACCCGTACCGCCCCCACGGGCCGCCGCACACGCGGACCCGCACCCGGAGCCCGAGCCCGAGCCGGACCCTGATCCCGTCGCGGTCCCGGCCCCCGTACCCCAGTGGTGGAGCCGCCCCGCGGAGCCGGCCGGCGCGCCCGGGGGATCCGTACCGCCCCCGCGGACCGGGCCGCAGACCGGGGCAGGCCCGGACGCGGGCCCGGACGCGGGCCCGGACGCGGCGCCGCGGTACGACCCGTGGAGCGTGCGCCCGCTCCAGTCGGTGGACCACGGCAAGGCGGGGTCCCGCCGGATCCGGCTGCGCCAGGGCATCGTCCTCGGCCTCGGGGCCGCCCTCCTGGCCGGCGGCATCGGCGGCTACGCCGGCGTCCTCGCCGAGCGGCAGGCCGGCACCCGGCTCGAACTCCCGCAGGCGGCCCCCGCCGACGGCGGCCGGGCCCCCGACAGCGTGGCCGGGATCGCCTCCACCGCACTGCCGGGTGTGGTGACCCTGCACGTCAACGGCGCCGAGGGCGGTTCGACCGGCACCGGCTTCGTCCTCGACGGGCAGGGCCACATCCTCACCAACAACCACGTGGTCCACGGGGCCCGGACCATAACGGTCACCTTCAGCACCGGCGAGAGCGTCGCCGCCGAGCTGGTCGGCGGTGACACCGGCTACGACCTGGCCGTGGTCAAGGTCGACGGGGTACGGGGCCTGCGGCCGCTCGCGCTCGGCAACTCCGAGAACGTGAAGGTCGGCGATCCGGTGGTGGCCATCGGGGCCCCCTTCGACCTGTCCAACACGGTCACCGCCGGCATCATCAGCGCCACCGGCCGCCCCATCACCGCCGGCGGCGACAAGGGAGACGGCAGCGACGTGAGCTACGTCGACGCGCTCCAGACCGACGCCCCCATCAACCCCGGCAACTCCGGCGGGCCGCTCCTCGACGCCAGGGCCCAGGTCATCGGCATCAACAGCGCCATCCGCGGCGGCGACGGCGGGGACAGCTCCGGACAGCAGCGCGGCAGCATCGGCCTCGGCTTCGCCATCCCGGTGAACCAGGGCAAGCGCGTCGCCGAGGAGCTGATGCGCACCGGCCGCGCCACCCACCCCGTCATCGGCGTCACCCTGGACATGGAGTACTCCGGCGACGGGGCCCGGGTGGGGGAGAAGGGCGAGGGCGGGAAGCCCGCCGTCACCGCGGGCGGGCCCGGAGCCCGCGCGGGCATCGGGCCGGGCGACGTGATCACGAAGGTCGACGGGGTACGGGTGCACGGCGGCGACGAGCTGGTGATCAAGATCCGGGCCCACCGGCCGGGCGACCGGCTCACCCTCACCGTGCTGCGGGGCGGCCGGGAGCGCACGCTGGAAGTGGTCCTGGGCTCGGCGAACGGTTCGTGACGGGCCGGTGAATCCAGAATCCGCCCGGTAATCAGGCGGTCCTGGTGTATTGGCCTGCGGACCCGGCCGGGTACCGTGTGACAGGCCTGATGGTGCAGAGAGCCGAGGAGCGGGGCAAGGTGTTCAACGACATAGGCGCACTCGAGCTGGTCACGATCGTGGTGCTCGCCATTCTCATCTTCGGCCCGGACAAACTGCCCAAGGTCATCCAGGACGTCACGGGCGTGATCCGGAAGATCCGTGCGTTCTCCGACAGCGCGAAGCAGGACATCCGCTCCGAGCTCGGTCCGGAGTTCAAGGACTTCGAGTTCGAGGACTTGAACCCGAAGAACTTCATCCGCAAGCAGCTGACGGAGAACGAGGACCTCAAGGAGATCCGGAGCAGCTTCGACCTCCGCAAGGAACTCAACGACGTCACCGACGCGGTCAACGGCAAGGAGTCCGACGCGGCCGCGGCCGCCGGCGGAGCCCTCCCCGCCGCCACGCCGGGCGCGGGACCGGACATGGTCAAGAAGCCCGCGACCCCGGCGCAGGAGCAGCGCACGCGCTTCGACGCCGACGCGACCTGACGCCACCCGGAACCACGCGCGCGCCCGCCTGCCCGGTGAACCGCGGTCGGATGGCTATCCTCCTTTGAGTCCGGACCCAGGACGCCCGAGGGGGGTGGGCCGTTCCGGATCCCACGGAACGAGAGGCCGCTCAGATGGAGACGACGCGCAGTAGCCGGGTAGGCACGCAGCCAGCCGAGGCACAGACGCCCGCAGCCCAGGACCATCCGCAGCCCCCGGACGCGGCCGCCCCGCCCGTCCCTGCCGCCCGCCGGGCGGCCGAGGGGTACCTGCGGGCCGACTTCCCCTGGTACGGGCTGGACGGGGCCTTCACCGGTCCGCGCTGGCTGATGCAGGTCGCCGCGGGCGCCGACGGCAGCGTGGAGCACGGCTCGACCGGCCACGGTGACGAGCCCTCCGCCCGCGGCGAGATCGCCACCGGGGAGAAGGAGCGCTTCGCGGTGGTCGTCACGGTGGCCAGCAACCCGCTGCGGCGCACCGCCGACGGCACCGGCGTCCTGGAGGCCACCTCGGTCTCCTCGGCGGCCTGGCTGGCCGGCTCGGGGCTGCTGGCGTACAGCTGGCCGGGGCAGATGGACCACAGCCTGCGCGACGACTGGCTCGACCAGCAGACCGAGGCCGCGTGGGAGCTTGCCGACGACCTCGCGGGGCCGGACTGGTCGACGCTGTCGCTGCCGGTGGACGGGGAGCCGACGCCGTTCCACTACCGCGAGTCGGAGTTCGGCTGGGTGCTGGCCGGGTCGACCGGGAGCGGGGTGCACCTGGGCGCGTACGGGCGCGGGATGAGCGCGTACGGGCTCGGCTTCTCGGTGATCGGGGACCTGGCGGCGTACGAGTAGGACGCATGAGGAAGGGGCCCGCTGCGAGGTGATTTCCTCGCTGCGGGCCCCTTCTCCATGTCAGAACTTGTTGCGCGGGGTGATGCCCAGCGACATGCCGGCCAGGCCGCGGGCCCGGCCGCCGAGCTTCCCGGCGATGGCGCGCAGGGCCGTACCGGCGGGGGAGTCGGGGTCCGACAGGACGACGGGGGTGCCGTCGTCGCCGCCCTCGCGCAGGCGGACGTCGATCGGGATCGAGCCCAGCACCGGCACGTTCGCGCCGATCGTCTTGGTCAGGCCGTCGGCTACCTTCTGGCCGCCGCCGGAGCCGAACACGTCGACCATCTCGTCGCAGTGCGGGCAGGGCAGCCCGGACATGTTCTCGACGACGCCGACGATCTTCTGGTGGGTCTGCACGGCGATCGAGCCGGCCCGCTCCGCGACCTCGGCCGCCGCCTGCTGCGGGGTGGTCACGACGAGGATCTCGGCGTTCGGCACGAGCTGGGCCACGGAGATCGCGATGTCGCCCGTACCCGGCGGCAGGTCGAGCAGCAGGACGTCCAGGTCGCCCCAGAACACGTCGGCCAGGAACTGCTGGAGGGCCCGGTGCAGCATCGGACCGCGCCACACCACGGGCGCGTTGCCCGGGGTGAACATGCCGATGGAGATGACCTTCACGCCGTGCGCCGACGGCGGCATGATCATGTTCTCGACCTGGGTGGGGCGGCCCTCCACGCCGAGCATGCGCGGCACGCTGTGGCCGTAGATGTCGGCGTCGACGACGCCGACCTTGAGGCCGTCGGCCGCCATCGCCGCCGCCAGGTTCACGGTGACGGAGGACTTGCCGACGCCGCCCTTGCCGGAGGCTACCGCGTAGACGCGGGTCAGCGAGCCGGGCTGGGCGAAGGGGACCTCGCGTTCGGCGGTTCCGCCGCGCAGGGTCGCCGCGAGGTCCTTGCGCTGCTCGTCGCTCATCACGTCCAGCGTGACGGCGACCGAGGTGACGCCGGGGACCCGCTGCACGGCCTCGGTGACCAGGTTGGTGATGGTCTCGCGCATGGGGCAGCCCGACACGGTCAGGAACACGGTGACGGCGACCTCGCCGCCGTCACCGATCTCCACCGATTTGACCATGCCCAGCTCGGTGATGGGCCGGTGGATCTCGGGGTCGTTCACCGTCGCCAGCGCGTCCAGGATCGCGTCCTGCTCGGGCACGGCAGCGGCGGAGGCGGAGCTTGTGTCGGTAGCCATGCCCCGATGGTACGGCGCGGTGGCACGCCTCAGGAAAGGCTGCTAGCGGTCGCCTTCGTCACTCTCGGCGGGGAACAGCCGCCGCTCGTCCATCTCCTTGATCAGATCCTGGAACTCGGACCGGATCCAGTCGCGCGTGGCGACCTCGCCCAGACCCATCCGCAGGGCCGCGATCTCGCGGGTCAGGTACTCGGTGTCGGCCAGCGAGCGCTCGTTCTGCTTGCGGTCCTGCTCCAGGTTGACCCGGTCGCGGTCGTCCTGGCGGTTCTGCGCCAGGAGGATCAGCGGGGCCGCGTAGGAGGCCTGGAGCGACAGCATCAGGGTGAGGAAGATGAACGGGTACTGGTCGAAGCGCACGCTCACCGGCGCGAAGATGTTCCACAGCACCCAGATGATGATGACGACGGTCATCCAGACGATGAACCGGCCCGTGCCGAGGAACCGCGCGACCCGCTCCGACAGCCGCCCGAAGGCCTCAGGGTCGTACTCCGGCAGCAGCCGCCGGCGGGCCGGGCGCGGCAGGTCGAGGCGGGTGCGCGAGCGCGACAGTGCGCTCGCGCCCGTCGTCTGGCCCGCCTTGGCCCGCTCGCCGCGCTCGAAAGAGGAACGTTCCGCCCGTTCGGCGGCGGCCTCCGCCAGCCCGTGCTCGCGGGCCTGCGCCCGCGCCTGCTCGCGCCGTTCCCGCATCTGCTCCTTGCGCCGCTCGCGCGGCTGCTCGCCGCGCCCCCGCTCAGTCCCCACGGAGGGCCCCTTCCGCACGCTCGGAATCCTCGGGACCCCCGGGGCCCTCCGAATGGAAGTCCGTCTCCCGCCAGTCGTCCGGCAGCAGGTGGTCCAGTACGTCGTCCACGGTGACCGCGCCCAGCAGCGAGCCGCTCTCGTCGACGACCGGGACCGCGACCATGTTGTACGCGGCCAGGTAGCTGGTCACCACCGGCAGCGAGGAGTCCGGCCGCAGCGGCGCCAGGCCCGTGTCCACGATCGAGCTGACCAGGGTGAACGGCGGATCGCGCAGCAGCCGCTGGAAGTGGACCGTGCCCAGGTACTTGCCCGTCGGCGTCTCGTCCGGCGGCCGGCACACGTACACCTGGGCCGCCAGCGCCGGCGACAGGTCCGACTGCCGTACGCGGGCCAGCGCGTCGGCGACCGTCGCGTCGGGCCGCAGCACGATCGGCTCCGTGGTCATCAGACCGCCCGCGGTGTTCTCCTCGTAGGACAGCAGGCGCCGCACGTCGGCGGCGTCGTCCGGCCGCATCAGCGTCAGCAGCCGTTCCTTGTCGTCCTCCGGCAGCTCCGAGAGCAGGTCGGCCGCGTCGTCCGGGTCCATCGCCTCCAGGACGTCGGCCGCGCGCTCCTCCTTCAGCTTCCCGAGGATCTCCACCTGCTCGTCCTCGGGCAGCTCCTCCATGACGTCCGCGAGCCGGTCGTCGTCCAGCGCGCTGGCCACCTCGGCGCGCCGCTTCGGCGTCAGGTGGTGCAGCACGTTCGCCACGTCCGCCGGGCGCATCTGCTCGAAGGTGGCGACCAGGTTCTCGGCACCCTGCCCGTGCTCCTCCAGCGAGAAGCCCGTCACCGCCGACCACTCCACCGTCAGGGTCTCGCCGCGCCGCCGCAGCGCACCCGACTTGCCCTTCCGTACGAAGATCCGGTCGATCTCCCAGTCGCGCCGGGCCGGCAGCTGCTGGATGGCCACGTCCAGGACGGTGACCTCCTCGTCGTCCGCGACCAGGCGCACCCGCCGGTCCAGCAGCTCGCCGAGGATCAGCCGCTCGGTGGGGCGCTGCTCGAAGCGCCGCATGTTGACCACGCCCGTGGTGATCACCTGGCCGGACTCGACGCCCGTCACCCGGGTCATGGGCAGGAAGATCCGCCGCCGGCTGACGACCTCGACCACCAGACCCAGCAGCCGGGGCGGCCGGCCGCCCACGCGGAGCATCGCGACGAGGTCGCGCACCCGGCCCACCTGGTCGCCGTTGGGGTCGAAAACGGGCACACCCGACAGATGCGAGACGAAGATCCGTGGGGCGCCTGCCGCCATCCGAGCGCCTCCTACGAGCTGCGTCATCCGTCGATCACCGGTACTGCCGTCCCTCAGGTTAGCCCGTACCGCACCCAACCTCCTGGTGGGGCCGTCCGGCCGGGCCGCGCACCGCTCCGGCACGGCGCCCCCGCGACCCCGTACGCGCGTCCCCACGAGCTGCGTGCGGGTGCCGCGCAGGGGCCCGCGTACGGGCGGGTACGCTGCCAGCTGCTCGCCGACGCAACGAGAGGGGCACCCGCCCGTGACCGCCTATTTCCCCGCCCCGCGGCTGCGCCGGGCCGCCTTCGTCAGTGCCCTGTGCGCGGGCCTGGCCGTCGTCGGAACGGGGTGCGGAGCGGATCCCGACGAGGGGACGAACGGGGTCGGGAAGCTGTCCGCCGACCAGATCCAGGACAAGGCGAAGACGGCCGTCACCGGGGCCCACTCGGTCCACCTCTCCGGCACCCTGGTCAGCGGCGGCAAGTCCTTCACGCTGGACATGCGGCTCGGGGCGGACGGCGGCTCCGGCGAGGTGAAGTCCCAGGACGACACCACCTTCCAGCTGCTGCGGGTCAAGGAACAGCTCTACCTCAAGGCGGGCGCCGCGTTCTGGGGCCAGTCCGAGGCGGCCGGCAAGCTGGGCGACAAGTTCGTCAAGGTGCCCGAGGGCGACCCCTCCTACAAGCAGTTCCGCGGTTTCACCGACATGCAGGTCATGCTCGACGGGCTGCTCGGGCTCGACGGGAAGCTCACCAAGGGCGAGGACTACACCAAGGTCGGGCACACCCGGGCCGTCCAGGTCTCGGCGGACCAGGGCAAGGGCGGCAAGCTCTCGGTCTCCCTGGAGGGCACCCCCTACCCGCTCCTCATGGAACGCGCGGGCGGCGCCGGCCGGGTGACCCTCGCGGAATGGGGCACGCCGGTCGAGCTCACCGCGCCCGCGCCGGACCAGACGGTGGACTACGGCTCCGAACTGCCCACCACCAAGGACGCGGACGGCGGCTCCGGCAAGAGCCCGAGCAAGAGCCCGGGCCAGGGCTCGGGCCAGGGCTCGGGCCAGGGATCCGGCCAGGGCGCCAACCCGCAGGGCTAGCGCCCCTCCCGTCCTAGCGGGCCGCCTTCTTCTTCCGCTTCAGCAGCAGCTTCGGCAGCCCCGCCGGGATCGGCTGCCGGGTCGTCGCGGGGGAGCCCAGCGGGACCGCCGCCAGCGAACCCCCGGGGAGCTCCGTGCGCACCGACTCCGGCTCCAGGCGCAGCAGCCGGCACTCCCGCGCCCAGCGTCCGGTCATCTCGGCGGAGTCGGGCGCGTTGAGCCGCTTGCCCTTGAGCTCGGCCACCGCGGCCTCCCAGGGCTCGCTGCCGGGCACGAGCTCGCGTACGGTCGCCGTCCACGCGACGAGCCGGCCGCCCTTGTCCTTGCTGCGCACGGTCACCTCGGCCGCGCCCCCGTCCGCGAGCCCCGGGAAGGGCTGCTCCCCGGGCCCGTCGCCGAGCACGTGCGCCGCGCCGTCCACCCAGGCGTGCCACAGGCCGCGGTCCGCCCCGGAGCCGCGGACCCAGATGAGGCCGGACTTCTTGGTGGCCTCCTCGACGAGGGCCAGATCGAGCGCGCTGAGAGTCATGCGCACAGGGTAGCCAGCGCCCCGCGCCCGCCCACAGCCAGTGGCGTCGCCGCCAGTGGGCTCACCACCAGTGACGTCACCGCACGTGGCCTCACAGCCAGCCGTGGCGCCGCAGGGCCCGGTGGATCGTGAAACAGGTCCCCGCGATGGTGGCCATCACCATCGGATAGCCGTACCGCCACTGGAGCTCCGGCATGTGCTCGAAGTTCATCCCGTACACCCCGCAGATCATCGTGGGCACGGCGATGATCGCCGCCCAGGAGGTGATCTTGCGCATGTCCTCGTTCTGCGCGACGGTCGCCTGCGCCAGGTTGGCCTGCAGGATGGAGTTCAGCAGCTCGTCGAAGCCGACGACCTGCTCGTGCACGCGGGCCAGGTGGTCGGCGACGTCGCGGAAGTACTTCTGGATGTCCGGCTCCACCAGCCGCATCGGGCGCTCGCTGAGCAGCTCCATGGGGCGCAGCAACGGGGAGACGGCCCGCTTGAACTCCAGCACCTCGCGCTTGAGCTGGTAGATCCGCCCCGCGTCCCCGCCGCGCGCACTGCCCTTGGCGGGGGCGGCGAAGACCTCGCTCTCCACCTCGTCGATATCGTCCTGGACGGCCGCCGCGACGGCGATGTACCCGTCGACCACGTGGTCGGCGAGGGAGTGCAGGACGGCGGACGGCCCCTTGGCGAGCAGGGCCGGATCGTCCTGGAGGCGGTGGCGCAGGCCCTTGAGGGAGCCGTGGCCGCCGTGCCGGACGGTGATGACGAAGTCGGGGCCGGTGAAGCACATCACCTCGCCGGTCTCCACCACCTCGCTGGTCGCGGTGAGTTCGGCGTGCTCGACGTAGTGGATCGTCTTGAAGACCGTGAAGAGGGTGTCGTCGTAGCGCTCCAGCTTCGGCCGCTGGTGCGCGTGCACCGCGTCCTCCACCGCGAGCGGGTGCAGCCCGAACACCGCGGCGATCCCGGCGAACTCGGCCGCCGTCGGCTCGTGCAGCCCGATCCACGCGAACCCGCCGTTCTCGCGGACCTCGCGCAGCGCCTCACGGGGCGTCAGACAGGAGGCGCCCTGTCCACGTCCGTCGCGCCGCCCGTCGCGGTAAACCGCGCAGTCGACCACCGCGCTGTTCGCGGACGGGTCACGGGTGGTGTCGTAGCCGGGCTGGGCCGGAGTGGACCTGCGCAGTGCGGGACGGACGGCGGCACGGAGGTAGGGCAGCATCGACATGGCAGGCTCCTTCGCGCGCACGGCTGCGGACCGTACGGGTGGGAGGTCCTTCCGGACGGCACCCGCACCCGGTCGGGCAGGCCGGGCGGGCAGGCGGAAGGATCAGGACGGGAGGACACAGTTCTTCCGTCGCTCTTCGACCGATCCGACGTGGTGAAGACGTGCAGATCAAAGGGGGCGCGGCGCGCCCGTCGGCGAAGTGGAAGAGCGAGAGGTACCGCACGTACTGTGCGATCGACTTCGATGCACCGCAGCCCCACCTCCTCCGGCCGGTCCCCCGTAAGGGACGTCCTGTCGCCGGGGCACTGAAACTTCTCTTCTGAGAGCGTCCCCGACCAGCGGTCAACGATATCAGCCGACGGATGGTCAAGACCCGCCCTTTACCCGGCTGATACGAGTTCTATGCTCGCTCCATGGCAGAAATTCTGGCCCTTGTGGAAGCCCGGCTGCGCTCCGCCCTCGGCGAACCCGATGCCCGCGCCGCCGTCACCTTCCTGGGCACCGACCGCTTCGAAGTCCTCCGCTTCACCGTGGGTGACCTCGTGCGGTACGCGACCCTCGGCATGTCCGCCCAGCCGATGACCGACCCGACGGCGGTGGTTTCCGACCCCGTCCGCGGACCGCGCGCGGAGCTCGTCCTGACCGTACGGGGCGGGCTCGCGCCCACCGACAGGCTGCTGCGGCCGCTGGCCGTGCTGGCGGCCTCGCCCCAGGTGGAAGGGCTCATCGTGGCGCCCGGCGCCTCCCTGGACGTCGGCGAACCCCTCTGGGAAGGGGCACCGTTCACCTCCGTGCTCGTCGCGGAACCCGGCGGCCTGGTGGAGGACCTCGCCCTGGACGACCCCATGGACCCCGTCTCCTTCTTCCCCCTCCTGCCGATGACGGCGAACGAGGCGGCCTGGAAACGCGTCCACGGAGCGGCCGCCCTCCAGGAACGCTGGCTCGCCCGCGGCACGGATCTGCGCGACCCCCTGCGCACGGCGGTCCCCCTGGACTGAACATCCGGCCGCCCGGACGGGTGATCGCATCTTGACGGGGCGGGCGGCGGGGAGGAGCGTGGCTTCTTATGAGGGGCGAACCGAGTTGCCCGAAGTGTGGTGGCCGGGTCAGGGCGCCCGGTCTTTTCGCCGACTCCTGGCAGTGCACGGTGCACGGCACCGTCCATCCCCTGCAGCCCGTGATCCCGCCGAGCGTCGAAGGCCTGGGCGTGGTGGTGAACCGGGCGCAGGTACCGGTCTGGATGCCCTGGCCGCTGCCCGTCGGCTGGCTGTTCACCGGGATCGCCTCCGCCGGTGACGACCGCAGCGGCGGCCGGGCCACCGCCGTGGCCTGCTCGGGCCCCGGCCCGCTCGGCGGCATCGGCGAGCTGCTGCTGGTCGCCGAGGAGCTGGGCGTCGGGCTGGGCGCGCGGTTCGCCGGCCTCGACGCCCCCGACCCGGGCCGCTACATGAACGTCTCCGCCCCGCCGCACGCCAAGGTGGTCGCCGCCGGGCGCCCGACGCCGCTCTGGCACGTCACCGGGGTCCCCGAGGACCGGGCCGTCTTCGCCGGCGAGGCGCGCGGGCTGTGGCTGTGGGCGATCGTCTGGCCGGAGCAGTCGGGACTGCTGATGTACGACGAGCTGGTCCTGACCGACCTGCGCGACGCGGGGGCCGAGGTGGAGCTGCTGCCCTGCGGAGCCCTGAGCCCCCGCATCCTCTCCTCTTGACGCACCGCTCGCGCGGCCGGTCGGGCAGGGGGGCTTAGCGGGAAAAGCGGACGGTATCCTGGAGTGTCCCCCGTCCGCGCGTGAACCCTGGAGTCCGGCTGTGCGCATCGATCTGCACGCCCACTCCACGGCCTCGGACGGTACGGACACCCCCGCCGAGCTGGTGCGCAATGCCGCCGCTGCGGGGCTCGACGTGGTGGCGCTGACCGACCACGACACCGTCGCCGGATACCGCGAGGCCATCGCCGCCGTGCCCGAGGGGCTGACCCTGGTGACCGGCGCGGAGCTGAGCTGCCGGCTCGACGGCATCGGCATGCACATGCTGGCGTACCTCTTCGATCCCGAGGAGCCCGAGCTCTCCCGCGAGCGGGAGCTCGTACGCGACGACCGCACCCCGCGCGCCCAGGCCATGGTCGGCAAGCTCCAGGGCCTCGGGGTGGACATCACCTGGGAACGGGTGGACCGGATCGCCGGCGAGGGGTCCGTGGGCCGCCCCCACATCGCCGCCGCTCTCGTCGAGCTCGGCGTCGTGCGCACCGTGTCCGACGCGTTCACCGCGGAGTGGCTCGCCGACGGGGGCCGCGCGTACGCCGAGAAGCACGAGCTCGACCCGTTCGACGCGATCCGCCTGGTCAAGGCGGCCGGCGGGGTCACCGTCTTCGCCCACCCCGCCGCCCTCAAGCGCGGTACCTGCGTGCCCGAGAGCGCCGTGGCGGCCCTCGCGGCGGCCGGCCTGGACGGCATCGAGGTCGACCACATGGACCACGACGACGCCACCCGCGCGCGCCTGCGCGGCCTGGCCGCCGACCTGGGTCTGCTGACCACCGGGTCCAGCGATTACCACGGCAGCCGCAAGACCTGCCGCCTCGGGGAGTACACGACCGACCCCGAGATCTACGGCGAGATCACCCGCCGTGCCACCGGGGCGTTCCCGGTCCCCGGCGCCGGTGGACGCGTGCGCGGCTGACCCCTGCCGCCGCCCCTCCCGCCTCCCGCTCCGTCGCCTCTTTTTTCGTGACACCCCTCTCCTGCAAGGCATCACTGTGCTCGATTTCGCCGTCTTCGGATCCCTCTTTCTCACCCTTTTTGTGATTATGGACCCCCCGGGGATCACGCCCATCTTCCTCGCGCTGACCTCCGGCCGTCCCGCCAAGGTGCAGCGCCGCATGGCCTGGCAGGCCGTCTGCGTGGCCTTCGGCGTCATTGCCGTCTTCGGCCTCTGCGGCCAGCAGATCCTCGACTACCTGCACGTCTCGGTGCCGGCCCTGATGATCGCGGGCGGGCTCCTGCTCCTGCTCATCGCGCTCGACCTGCTCACCGGCAAGACCGACGAGCCGAAGCAGACCAAGGACGTGAACGTCGCGCTGGTCCCGCTCGGGATGCCGCTGCTCGCCGGACCCGGCGCGATCGTCTCGGTGATCCTGGCCGTGCAGAAGGCCGACGGGTTCACCGCCCAGTTCTCCGTGTGGGCCGCGATCGTCGCGATGCACGTCGTGCTGTGGGTGGTGATGCGCTACTCGCTCGTCATCATCCGCGTGATCAAGGACGGCGGCGTGGTCCTCGTGACGCGTCTGGCGGGCATGATGCTGTCGGCCATCGCGGTCCAGCAGATCATCAACGGCGTGCTCCAGGTGATCCGGACCGCGTGACGCCGCCCGCCGCGCATGCGAACGCCCCCGCACCGGGATCGGTGCGGGGGCGTTCGGCGAATGGATGGACGCGGCCGGACGGCCGCGGTCAGGTGGACGCGTACGCGTCAGTTGGACACGGTCTCAGCCGGTCGGATCAGGATGCGCTGGCCGACGGCCGCGGCCTGCTGCACGATCCGGTTGACGGAGGCCGCGTCCACGACGGTGCTGTCCACGGCAGATCCGTCGACGTCGTCCAGGCGCAGAATCTCGAAGCGCATGGGGCTTCTCCCTTCGTCAGTGTTTCTTCCTTCTACAGGGTTAACGAAGTGTAAGCCGCAAACATTCCCTACGCTAAGGAAATTTTTTCCTTGTCTAACTACTAACGCGTACCGGAGACGTCAGAGGCCCCCCAGAACGCCGCCAGTGCCGCCGCGACGGCCGCCGGATCCTCGGCGTTCGGCGAGTGTTCCGTCCCCGGGACCACCACCCGCGCCGCACCCAGCCGGCGCGCCATCGCGTCCATCTCCGACACCGGCCATACCGGGTCCGACTCCCCGGACAGCACCAGCTTCGCCAGAGCGGGCGCCGCGGCGGCGAGCTCGTCGATCCGGTCCGGCTCCTCGATCAGCGCCCGCCCGGTGACCATCAGCTGCTCGGGGACGGTGCCGAGCCATCGGCCGCGCAGGAAGGCCTTGAGGGCGGGGTCCTCGGCGGGAGCGTCACGCGGATCCATGGCGCGCATGGCGTCCCAGATGGCCGGCATGTCGTCGCCCATCGCCTCCAGCGCCGAGACGAGCAGCTTCGTACGGCCCTGCTGGTCCGCGCAGACCGCGCCCGGGCCGCTGCTCAGCAGCGTGAGGCTGGCGTACGGGGCCGGGTCGCGGACCACGGCGGCCCGGACGATCAGCCCGCCCAGCGAATGCCCCAGCAGGTGCACGGGACCGTCCGCGCCCAGGGCGGCGGTCTGCGCGAGGACGTCGCGCGCCAGTTCCGGCAGGGCGTACGGGGCCTGCGTGCGCGGGCCGCCGCTCTCGTGCTGGCCGCGGCCGTCGACGGCGACCACCCGGTACCCCGCGGCGGACAGCGGCCCGAGGAGGCCGAGGAAGTCCTCCTTGCTGCCGGTGTAGCCGGGCACCAGCAGGGCGGTGCCACGGGCCGGCCCGACGGGCACGGCCTCGTGCACGGCGAACTCGCCGCGGGCCGTGGCCAGCCGGTACGCACGGGCTGAGGGCGGGAGCGTGAGGGTCGGCGGCTTGCTCATGGCCCGAGGTTACCGGCCCGTACGCCCGTACGGGAGCTCCGCCCGGCCCCGGGTACGCCGATGGCCCCGGCCCCTGGAAAGGGGACCGGGGCCATCGGCAGGGCGTTACGCCTCCGGGGTCTCCACCGCGGCGACGGCCTTGCGGGTCCGGGTGCGCTTCGGCTTGACCGGAGCCTCCTCGGCGACCGCAGCGGCGGCCTCGGCGGCCGGAGCCTCCGGGGCGGCGGCCGCGACCTTGCGGGTGCGGGTGCGCTTCGGCTTGACCGGAGCCTCCTCCGCCACCGGAGCGGCGGCTTCGGCGACGGCCTCGGCGGCCGGGGCGGCGGCCGCGACCTTGCGGGTCCGGGTGCGCTTCGGCTTGACCGGGGCCTCCTCGGCGACCGCGACCGCGGCGACGACGGGGGCGACCGGAGCCTCGACCGCGGCGGCCTGGGCGACGACCTCGGCCACCGGGGCCACGACCTCGGCCACCGGAGCGGCCGCTGCCTTACGGGGCGCACGGGCACGCGGGGTGCTGCTGCGGGGCGCGCTGCTGCGCGAGCCACCGCTGCGCGGGGCGCGGACCGGCTCGACCGGCGGGGCGATCTGGAAGTCCGGCTCCGGCTCCCTGACGAACGGGGCCAGCGGCTCCAGCACCGTCGCCGGGGCGACGAAGGTGGCGGCCGGAGCGGCGGACCGGGTCCGGCGGCGACGCGGCTTGCGCGCCTCGTCGGCGGCCGGAGTCTCCGGGGCCTGGACCGCGGTGGCCTTGACCGCGGGAGCGGCCGCGGCGACCGGGCTGACCGGGGCGGCCTCGGCGGTCACCGGGGTCGGGGTCAGGAGCTCGGCGCCCTGGTCCGAGCCGCCACGGGTGCGGCGGCGCTGGCGCGGGGTACGGGCGGGGCGCTCCTCGGCGGCGGCCGGGGCGGCGGCACCGCGGCCACCGTCACGTCCGCCGTCGCGGCCACGACCACCGTCACGGCCGGCATCGCGGCCGCCGTCACGTCCACCGTCGCGGCCGCCACGGCCACCGCGGCCGCCGGTCTCGCCCAGGTCTTCCAGGTTCTCGGCCTTCAGGCCGGCGCGCGTGCGGTCGGCGCGGGGCAGGACACCCTTGGTGCCGACCGGGATGTTCATCTGCTCGTACAGGTGCGGGGACGTGGAGTACGTCTCCACCGGGTCGTGGAAGTCCAGCTCCAGCGCCTTGTTGATCAGCTGCCAGCGCGGGATGTCGTCCCAGTCGACCAGGGTGACGGCGATGCCCTTCTTGCCCGCGCGGCCGGTGCGGCCCACGCGGTGCAGGAAGGTCTTCTCGTCCTCGGGCGTCTGGTAGTTGATGACGTGGGTGACACCCTCGACATCGATGCCGCGCGCGGCGACGTCGGTGCAGACCAGCACGTCGACCTTGCCGTTGCGGAAGGCGCGCAGCGCCTGCTCGCGGGCGCCCTGGCCCAGGTCGCCGTGGACGGCGCCGGAGGCGAAGCCGCGCTTCTCCAGCTGCTCGGCGATGTCGGCGGCCGTGCGCTTGGTGCGGCAGAAGATCATGGCGAGCCCGCGGCCTTCGGCCTGCAGGATGCGGGAGACGAGCTCCGGCTTGTCCATGTTGTGCGCACGGAAGACGTGCTGCGTGGTGTTGGCGACGGTCGCGCCTTCACCGTCCTCCGAGACGGCGCGGATGTGCGTCGGCTGCGTCATGTACCGGCGGGCCAGTCCGATGACGGCGCCCGGCATGGTCGCCGAGAACAGCATCGTCTGACGCTTGGCCGGCAGGTAGGACATGATCCGCTCGACGTCGGGCAGGAAGCCCAGGTCGAGCATTTCGTCGGCCTCGTCGAGGACGAGGGCCTTGACCTTCGAGAGGTCGAGCTTCTTCTGCCCGGCCAGGTCGAGCAGGCGGCCCGGGGTGCCGACGATGACGTCGACGCCCTTCTTGAGCGCCTCGACCTGAGGCTCGTACGCGCGGCCGCCGTATATGGCGAGGACGCGGACGTTGCGGACCTTGCCCGCGGTGAGGAGGTCGTTGGTGACCTGGGTGCAGAGCTCGCGGGTCGGAACCACCACGAGGGCCTGCGGGGCGTCGGTGAGCTGCTCCGGCGTGGAACGGCCCGCCTCGACGTCCGCGGGGACGACGACGCGCTCCAGCAGGGGGAGGCCGAAACCGAGCGTCTTGCCGGTACCGGTCTTGGCCTGGCCGATGACGTCCGTGCCGGACATGGCGACGGGGAGGGTCATCTCCTGGATCGGGAAGGGGGACACAATGCCGACGGCCTCAAGGGCTTCGGCCGTCTCGGGAAAGATCCCGAGGTCTCGGAACGTAGTCAGGGTGCTGCCTCTTCTGTGAGACGCGGCGCGAGGCGGCGAAGGGGGTCGTACCGTGCCGGGCTTGCAGTACTACTACGTACGTACGAAGCTGCGCGGGACCACGAGCCATCGCTCAGGCGCTTTATGCCGCTGAGGGGGCCCCTCTTGGGAGGCGACGTATGAACGTGCGCATCACGCCGAGGGCGGTCGGGTGGAGCCGATCGGGCCACCGACCGGGCATCCTCATTCGGATGGCCCGCCGAGTGTTCGGCAGGCGCATTACCACTGTACCCCGGAATCGCGCAGCTGTGTCGGGTGAATTCACCAGGTAGGCGCGTTTACGTGGACTGAGCAGGTGGTTCACGGTGCCTTTCGGCGAGCTATTGTGCGGTGCATGTCGACCGTTGAAAACGCATCGCCCGCCGACGAAAGCGCCCCCGCCGAGGCGGCCGGTATCGCCGCCCAGGACTGGGCCACGGCCTCCGCCTCGCCGCAGTACCGGGCCGCCGTGGTGGATCTGCTCGGGGCGCTCGCGTACGGCGAACTCGCGGCCTTCGAACGCCTCGCGGAGGACGCGAAGCTCGCGCCCACCCTCGGCGACAAGGCCGAGCTCGCGAAGATGGCCTCCGCCGAGTTCCACCACTTCGAGCGCCTGCGCGACCGGCTCACCGCGATCGACGAGGACGCCACCGCCGCGATGGATCCCTTCGCGAAGGGCGTCGACGACTTCCACCGCCAGACCGCCCCGTCGGACTGGCTGGAGGGCCTGGTCAAGGCGTACGTCGGCGACTCCATCGCCAGTGACTTCTACCGCGAGGTGGCCACCCACCTGGACACCGACACCCGCGGGCTCGTCGTGAGCGTGCTCGACGACACCGGCCACGGCGGCTTCGCCGTCGAGAAGGTGCGCGCCGCCATCGAGGCCGACCCGCGCTGCGGCGGCCGCCTCGCGCTGTGGGCCCGCCGGCTGATGGGCGAGGCGCTGTCGCAGGCGCAGCGCGTGGTCGCGGAGCGCGACGCGCTCTCCACCATGCTGGTAGGCGGGGTGGACGGGATGGCGGCCGGTTTCGACCTGGCGGCCGTCGGCGAGATGTTCACCCGGATCACCAAGGCGCACACCAAGCGCATGGCGGCCCTGGGCCTCGCGGCGTAGTCCGGGCCCCGGGACGTACGTCGGCCCCCGCGCGGAGCATCCGCGCGGGGGCCGGCCTGCGTCTGTGCGACCTGCGTCCCTCCGTGGGTGTCAGCAAGTGTCAGCGTGTGCCAGGGGGCTCAGCGGGGCCGTCTAGCCCCGCGTCGGAACCGAAAACGGAGCCCGGCGGGGCGGCCTCGGAGTCCGGCCGGCGGGCCGCAGCAGCAGGGACAGCACCACCATCGAGACCAGCGCGCCGCCGAGGAGGGTCGCGAACAGGGTGCTGTGCCCGGGGCCCAGCGCGGTGTGCGTCAGATAGGTACCGAACAGGGCGCCCGCCACTCCGCTCGCCAGCACCGCCCGCGAGGACGGAAGCCGCGGGCCGAGCACGCGGACGGCCGCTCCGGCCAGGGCGAGGCCCAGGAGAGCGGAGCCGAGCGCCTCGATCAGCAGCATGGGGGTTCCTCTCGAACGTCGGGCGTACCGGGGCGTACCGGGAGCGTGTCTTACACCGGTCCTACCCGAAGCGGAGGAAACGGAAACGGCCCGGCGGACTCGTCCACCGGGCCGTTCTCGGTACTTCTGGGTACTTCTGGACTTCTGGGTACTTCCGGGCTCAGAGAGCGCCGAAGCCGACCTTGCGCGCGCTGGGCTCGCCCAGGTCGACGTACGACAGGCGCTCGGACGGCACCAGGACCTTGCGGCCCTTGATGTCCGTGAGGCTCAGCAGCGGCGCCGAGCCGGACAGGGCGGCGGTGACGATGCTCTCCAGCTCCTCGGCACTCAGGTCGCTCTCGAGCACGATCTCCCGGGGTGCGTGCTGCACGCCGATCTTGACCTCCACGGCCTTGTCCCTCCGACGGTCCGGTTCGCGCGATCAGCCGCGCCGTTACCCGGTCCACATTAGCCCGGAGAGGGGACGTGTCCGCCGCGCGTCGAAAACGCTCGCAGCGAACAGCCGCCGGTCAGACCGGCGGGGAGCGCCGGGACCGGCCCGGAAACCCGGGCCGGCGCCGCTCAGACGTCCGTCGGGTGCAGCGGGAAACCGGCGATTCCGCGCCAGGCGAGGGAGGTCAGCAGACCCACCGCGGTGTCGCGGGCGACCGGGCTCTCGCTCGACAGCCAGTACCGGGCCACGACCTGCGAGACCCCGCCCAGGCCCACGGCCAGCAGCATCGACTCGTCCTTCGACAGGCCGGTGTCCTCGGCGATGACGTCCGAGATGGCCTCGGCGCACTGCAGCGAGACGCGGTCGACGCGCTCGCGCACCGCCGGCTCGTTCGTCAGGTCCGACTCGAAGACGAGCCGGAAGGCGCCGCCCTCGTCCTCGACGTACGCGAAGTACGCGTCCATCGTCGCCGCGACGCGCATCTTGTTGTCGTTCGTCGAAGCGAGCGCGGTGCGCACGGCGAGCAGCAGGGCCTCGCAGTGCTGGTCCAGGAGTGCCAGGTAGAGGTCGAGCTTGCCGGGGAAGTGCTGGTAGAGCACCGGCTTGCTGACTCCGGCGCGTTCCGCGATGTCGTCCATGGCCGCTGCGTGGTAACCCTGCGCGACGAAGACCTCCTGGGCGGCGCCCAGGAGCTGGTTGCGCCGGGCCCGGCGCGGAAGTCGCGTGCCCCGCGGACGCGCTGCCTCGGTCTGCTCGATGGCTGTCACGCCGCCTCCCACTTTCTCTAGAACACAGTGCGCCTTGCGCCGCGCGGCCATCGTACTTTTCGGTAACCGAATCTGGAGGGTTCAAGCCGAGTTTTCTCGCGGTACGGACCGCCGGTGACCCACCGGAGATGCTGGTCAGCGCTGGCTCAGCGGTAATCGTCCTCGTCCAGGTTCACCACCCGGGTCTGTTCGGCGGCGTCCGCGTCGGAGGCTTCGCGCTGGCCGACGGGGGTGAGCGGATCGTCACCGACCGGATTCAACTCCGTGTTCTGCTCCGCCGCGTCCGCCTCGGGGGCCTCCACGTCGAGGGCTTCCGGCCGCTCCGACTGGAAGGTGTCCGGTTCCGCAGGGTCGACAGTCATGGAACTCCCCTTTCCACTTATGAGCCTAGGAGGATCGCGCATACCCCGCCAGACGGTTCCGCAAGCCTCTGTGACGGCGAACACAAGAGGAGCTGCGTGATCGTCTCGTAACATTGCCCCATGTCTTCGACCGAGCTGCCGGGTGTGCGGTCCTCCGCCCCCTCGTCTTCCGCCCAGTCTTCCCAGGTGGGAGCCGTGCGACTGGCCGAAGGAGAGCAGCTGCGCACCGACCGGCTGCCCGGGCTGGAAATGAACGTACGGGTACGCCCGGCCCTCCGGTCCGGCCTGCCGCCCGCGCTGTTCGTCCACGGGCTCGGCGGATCCTCGCAGAACTGGTCCGCGCTCATGGAGCGGCTGGCCGGTTCCGTCGAGGGCGAGGCCCTGGACCTGCCCGGCTTCGGCTGGTCCCCGCCGCCCGCCGACCGGGACTACTCCATCACCGGGCACGCCCGCGCCGTCATCCGCCACCTCGACGCCGCCGGACGCGGACCGGTGCACCTGTTCGGCAACTCCCTCGGCGGGGCCGTCTCCACCCGGGTCGCGGCCGTCCGGCCCGACCTGGTGCGCACGTTGACCCTGGTCTCCCCGGCGCTGCCCGAACTGCGCGTGCAGAAGTCGGCCGTGCCGACCGCGCTGCTCGCGCTGCCCGGCATGGCCGGTTTCCTCGACCGGCTCACCCGGGGGCTGAGCGCCGAACAGCGCACCCGGGGGCTGACGGACCTCTTGTACGGAGACCCCTCCCGGGTGAAGCCCGAGGTGTTCGAGGAGGCCGTCGAGGAAATGGAACGGCGGCTCGCGCTCCCGTACTTCTGGGACGCGCTGAGCCGTTCCTCGCGCGGCATCGTCGACGCCTACACCCTCGGCGGCCAGCACGGACTGTGGCGCCAGGCGCAGCGGGTGCTCGCACCGACCCTGTTGGTCTACGGTGGCCGGGACCAGCTCGTCTCGTACCGTATGGCGCGCAAGGCCGCCGCGGCCTACCGGGGTTCGCGGCTGCTGTGCCTCCCGCAGGCGGGGCACGTGGCGATGATGGAGTACCCCGAGGTGGTCGAGGCCGCCTTCCGGGACCTGCTGGACGCCACCGCCGACGGGTACGGCGCCCAGCCGGACCCGGGCGCAGCGGATCGGGCCCTGCCGGATCCGGCCGCGCCGGAGCACACCGTGAACACCGACGAGGACGGCAAGGTCTGACGACGTGGGACGACATAGCCGCAAGGAGCCCGGACAGGCTCCCGGCCCCGGCTCAGGCCATCCGCAGCCGGCCGAACAGGCCGGCGCCCGGACCGCCCCCGCCCCCGCCGGGCGGGCCGAACCGGCCGCCGCCCCCCGCGGGTACGCGGCCCCGCCGCGCCGCGAGCCGGTGTCCGGCGCACGCGGCGGACATCCCGAACAGCACGAGCCCGGCGGAGCCTGGGGCGCCGCGGCCGGTACCGGTGCGGCCTACGGGGACTGGCGCGGAGCCCCCCGCACCCGGCCCGCGGCCCCGGTCATCGACAGCCCGGTCCGCGACAGCCTGGTCCGCGACACCCCGGTCCGCGACAGCGCGGCGTTCGACAGCCCCGCCTTCGGCACCCCGGTCCACCAGGCGCCCACCCACGGCACCCCGGTCTTCGACAGCCCGGTCTTCGACACCCCGGCCTTCGGCACCCCCGCGGTCGGCTTCCCGCAGGTCCGCCTGGATTCACCGATGACCACGACGGGCCCCCACCGCGCCGTCCCGGTCGCCGAGGACGCCTTCACCGCCAGTGGCTCGCACCGCCGGATCCCCGCGCCGCGCACGCCGGTCACCGCCCCCGCCGCGGAGCCGGTGGAGGCGCCGCCCGCGGCCGGGCGCGGCGGCAAGGGCCGTACCTACGCCGGAATGGCCGCCGCGGCGCTCACCGTCGCGCTCGCCGTCGTCGTCGCCGGCCAGGCGGCCTCCGAGAACGACAACGCGAAGAACACCCTGCGCGCCGCCGACGAGGGCAACAGCCACACCGCGCAGGGCAACTCCGCCGCCTCCCGGTCCGACGGCCGGCCGACCCCGGACGCCTCCGCGGCGCTCCAGGCCGCGCCGGAGCTCTCGTACGACCAGAAGATGGCGCAGCGGTTCCCGATCGACGAGAAGCTGAAGGGCCCCGGCGCCTTCGACACCGTGCCCGGCGTGGCGCCGGCTCCCGGCAAGGGGAAGGTGGTCCGCTACCGCGTCGACGTGGAGCAGGGGCTCGGCCTCGATCCGCAGCTGTTCGCCGAGGCCGTGCACCGCACGCTGAACGACGACCGGAGCTGGGGCCACGGCGGTACGAAGACTTTCGAGCGGGTGCCGGGCGGCGAGGCCGACTTCGTGATCACGCTCGCCAGCCCCGGGACCACCGGCGTCTGGTGCAAGAAGTCCGGGCTCGACACCACCATCGACAACGTCTCCTGCGACTCCGCGGCGACCGACCGCGTGATGATCAACGCGTACCGCTGGGCGCAGGGTTCGGTGACGTTCGGCCCGGACCAGATGTTCGCCTACCGCCAGATGCTCATCAACCACGAGGTCGGCCACCGGCTCGGCCACGGCCACGTGAGCTGCCAGACCCCGGGCGCCCTCGCCCCGATCATGCAGCAGCAGACGAAGTCCCTGGACATCAACGGAATCCAGTGCAAGCCCAACCCCTGGGTGTATCCCGGGAGTTGATATAGGGCTTTGACAAAATGTTCGATGGTCGGTCATTGTTCTCCGCATGTCGCACATCCACACCACCGCCGCGAGCGCCGCCATTGAGCTGGCGCTGCTTGGTGTGACCGCGCACAGCGTGGCCGACATCCTCTGTCGCTGACGCCTCCCTGAGCGCGCGACTTCCGCCTTTCTCCGTCGTTCCGCCGCGCCCGGGGCCACCAGCCCGCAGGTGCGGCTCCTTTTGTTCTTCCGTCCCCGCCGTCGGCATGCCGCCGACCGCGCCGACGTGGACCGCTGCCCCTCGCGTGGCCTTTTCCGCATCTCCCTTCACGCCGAGAGGTCCCTTTCCCCATGGTCCGTCAGTCCCTCATATCCCGCCGCGTGGCCGCGGTCGCCGTCAGCGTCGTTCTGGCCGGGGGCGCCGCCGCCTGCGGGCCCAAGGACGGCGCGGACAAGGCCTCCGCCGGCGACAAGCCGGGCGCCCCGGGCGCCGCCGCCCCGCAGAAGGGCGGCACCCTGACCGTCCTCAACAACGAGCCGCAGACCGACTTCGACCCGGCCCGCCTGTACACCTCCGGCGGCGGCAACGTCCCCTCGCTCGTCTTCCGCACGCTCACCACCCGCAACCGCGAGGCGGGCCCGGCCGGCGCCAAGGTGGTGCCCGACCTGGCCACCGACCTCGGCAAGCCCAACGCCGACGCCACCGAGTGGACGTACACGCTCAAGGACGGGCTGAAGTACGAGGACGGCTCGCCGATCACCAGCGCCGACATCAAGTACGGCATCGAGCGGTCCTTCGCCGCCGAGCTGTCGGGCGGAGCCCCGTACCTGCGCGACTGGCTGGTCGGCGGGGAGACGTACGAGGGCCCGTACAAGGACGGCGGCAAGGGCCTCGTCTCGATCCTGGTGCCCGACGCGAAGACGATCGTCTTCAAACTCCGCAAGCCCGAGGGGGAGTTCCCCTTCCTCGCCACGCAGACGCAGTTCGCCCCCGTGCCCAAGGCCAAGGACAACGGGGTCAAGTACGAGGAGCACCCCGTCTCCTCCGGCCCGTACAAGGTCGTCAAGAACGAGAACGACGGCGAACACCTCACCCTGGAGCGCAACGAGAACTGGGACGAGAAGACCGACGAGGAGCGCAAGGCCTACCCGGACAAGATCGACGTCCGCTCCGGGCTCGACGCGGCGGTCATCAACCAGCGCCTGTCCACCAGCTCGGGCCCCGACGCGGCCGCCGTCACCACCGACACCAACCTGGGACCGGCCGAGTTGGCGCAGATCGGCGACAACAAGGAGCTGAGCGGGCGCGTCGGCACCGGCCACTTCGGCTACGTCAACTACCTCGCCTTCAACCCGAAGGTCGCCCCCTTCGACAACCCGAAGGTCCGCCAGGCGATCTCCTACGCGATCAACCGCACCAGCGTGATCAACGCGGCCGGCGGCTCCGCCCTCGCCGAACCCGCCACCACCTTCCTGCCCGAGCAGGAGGCCTTCGGCTTCACCGCCTACGACCACTTCCCGGCCGGCAAGACCGGAGACCCGGCCAAGGCCAAGGAACTGCTGGCCGAAGCGGGCTTCAAGGACGGGCTGACCATCACGCTCACCCACTCCAACGCCCAGAACCGGCAGACCAGCCCCGAGGTCGCCACCGCCGTGCAGCAGGCGCTCGCCGCCGCCGGGATCACCGTCAAGCTGGAGGGGCTGGAGAACAACGCCTTCAACGAGAAGCGCTGGGACGCCAAGAACACCCCCGGCCTCTTCCTCTCCCGCTGGGGCGCCGACTGGCCGTCCGGCGCACCCTTCCTCGCGCCGATCTTCGACGGCCGGCAGATCGTCACCAACGGCAGCAACTACAACCACGCCCAGCTCAACGACCCGGCCGTCAACACCGAGATCGACGAGATCGCCAAGCTGACCGACCTCGCGGCGGCCGGCAAGCGCTGGGGCGCCCTCGACAAGAAGATCGGCGAGCAGGCGCTCGACGTCCCGCTCTTCCACCCGGTCTACAAGCGGCTCGTCGGCAAGGACGTCAAGAACGTCGTCATCAGCGACTGGACCGGCGTCCTCGACATCTCGCAGGTCTCGGTCAAGTGACGCTCCTCGCCCACCGGCCGCAGGCCGGGCCCGGGGCCGTCGCCCCGGGTCCGGGCCTCGGGCGGCAGGTCCTGCGGCGGCTGCGCGCCCGGCCCTCGGCCGTGGCGGCGGCCGCCGTCCTGCTGCTCCTCGTCCTCCTCGCCCTCGCCGCACCGCTGCTGGCCCACCTCGCCGGCCAGGACCCGAACGCCTACCACGACGAGCTCGTCGACTCCGCGCGAGGGGGCGTCCCGCTCGGCTCCTTCGGCGGGATCTCAGGCGAGCACTGGCTCGGCGTCGAACCGGGCACCGGCCGCGACCTGTTCGTCCGGCTGCTCTACGGGGCCCGGGTCTCGCTGCTCGTCGCACTCGGCGCCACCCTCGTCCAGGTGCTCGTCGGCGTCGGCGTCGGGCTCGCCGCGGCCCTCGGCGGCCGGTTCGCCGGCCAGGTCGTCAGCCGGGTCACCGACGTGATGATCGCCCTGCCCATGCTGGTGATCGCCATCGCCCTCACCGCCGTCGTCCCGTCCGGCTTCCCGCGGCCGCTGCTGCTGATCCTCGTCATCGGACTCCTCGACTGGGGCGGCCTCGCCCGGATGGTCCGCGCCCAGACCCTCTCCCTCAAGGAGCTGGACTTCGTGGACGCCGCCCGGCTCTCGGGCAGCGGCACCCTGCGGATCGCCCGCCGCGAGCTGCTGCCCTCACTGGCCGCGCCCGTCATCACCCTCGCCGCGATCAAGGTCCCGACCGCCATGGTGGTCGAGGCCTCGCTGTCCTTCCTCGGCGTCGGCGTGAAGCCGCCCACCCCCTCGTGGGGGCAGATGCTCTCCAGCGCCCAGACCTGGTTCCGCGCCGACCCCGCCTACGTGCTGCTCCCCGCCGGGCTGCTCTTCGTCACCGTGCTCGCCTTCACCGTGCTCGGCGACGCCGTCCGCACGGCCCTCGACCCGCGGGAGGACTCCCGGCTGCGGGTCGGCACCAGAAAGGAGCGCTCGGCGTGACCCGCTTCGTGCTCAAACGGACCGGCGGCGCACTGCTCGTGCTGCTCACCCTGTCCGTCGTGATCTACGCCCTCTTCTACCTCGTCCCCGGCGACCCCGCCCGGCTCGCCTGCGGGGAGCGCTGCAACCCGGCGCAGATCGCCCAGGTACGCGAACAGCTCGGGCTGAACGAGTCGACCGTCGCCCAGTACCTGACGTTCCTCCAGGGACTGCTGGTGGGCCGGGACTACTCCGGCGGCGCCGGGCTCGTCCTGCACTGCGACGCACCCTGCCTGGGATTCTCGTACCAGAACGACCAGCAGGTCACCGAGCTGCTGCTGCAGCGGCTCCCCGCCACCCTGTCGCTGGCCCTGGGCGCCCTGGTGATCTGGCTCGTGATCGGCGTCGGCACCGGACTGCTCTCCGCGCTGCGCCGCGGCGGGCTCACCGAGCGGGCCCTGACCGTGCTCACCCTCGCCGCCACCGGCACCCCCGTCTTCATCCTCGGGCTGCTGCTCCTCATGGCCGTCTGCGCCTACCTCCAGTGGCTGCCCTTCCCCACGTACGTACCGCTCGGCGAGGATCCCGAGCAGTGGGCGTGGAACATGCTGCTGCCCTGGGTCACCCTCGGCTTCTTCGAGAGCGCCAAGTACGCCCGGCTGAGCCGCAGTTCCATCCTGGAAACGCTCGCCGAGGACCACATCCGCACCTTCCGCGCCTACGGGGTCGGGGAGCGCGCCATCGTGACCCGGCACGCCGTGCGGGGCGCGGTGGCCCCGGTGATCGCCCTCAGCGCCGTGGACTTCGGCACGATGATCGGCGGCGCCGTGCTGACCGAGTCGCTGTTCGGGATCCCCGGACTCGGCAAGACCCTCATCGACGGCGTACGGGTCGTGGACCTGCCCGTCGTGGTGGGCGTCGTGCTCTCCATCGGCGCGGCCGTCGTCATCGCCGGCGTCATCGCCGACCTGCTGTACGCCGTCGCGGACCGAAGGGTGGTTCTGGCATGACGCGGGCACCGCTGGTGGACGTCGCCCACCTCACCGTCGACTTCCCGGTCGGCCGGCCGGGGGAGTACGTACGGGCCGTGGACGGGGTGTCCTTCACCCTGGAGCCCGGCCGCGCCCTGGGCATCGTGGGGGAGTCCGGAAGCGGCAAGTCCACCGTCGCGGCAGCCCTGCTGGGGCTGCACCACGGGACCGGCGCACGACTCGGCGGCACCGTCCGGGTCGGCGGCACCGACGTGGGCGCGGCGTCGGCGGCAGAGCTCCGGGAGCTGCGCGGGGCCGTCGCCGCGATGGTCTTCCAGGACCCGCTGAGCTCCCTGGACCCGTACTACGCCATCGGCGACCAGATCGCCGAGGTCTACCGGGTGCACGCCGCCGTGACGCGGCGCGCGGGCCGGGCCCGCGCGGTGGAGGTGCTGGACCGGGTGGGCATCCCCGACGCGGTACGCCGCTCCCGGGCGCGGCCGCACGAGTTCAGCGGCGGCATGCGGCAACGGGCCCTGATCGCGATGGCCCTGGCGTGCGAACCGCGGCTGCTGATCGCGGACGAGCCGACCACGGCGCTCGACGTCACCGTCCAGGCGCAGATCCTCGACCTGCTGCACGGGCTGCGCGAGGAACGCGGGCTCGGGCTGCTGCTGGTCACCCACGACGTGGGCGTGGCGGCGGAGAACGTGGACGCGGTGCTGGTGATGCGGGACGGGGCCGTCGTGGAGCGGGGCCCGGTCGGGTCGGTGCTGTCGGCGCCGGCCGATCCGTACACCGCGGCCCTGCTGGCGGCGGTGCCGCGGCTCGACGCGGTGCGGGCGCCCCGGCCGGGGGCCGTACGGGCGCTGCCCGTGCCCGCGCCTCACACGCCGGCGGGGCTGAAAGGGGCCCCGGTGGAGCCGGATGTGGCCGAGGTGGAGACCGGGGTGCCCGTCGTCGAGGCGTTCTCGCTGCGCAAGGAGTTCGGGCGGGGCAAGCGGCGGGTGGAGGCCGTGGGCGGGGTGTCGGTGCTCGTGCGCGCCGGGGAGACGCTGGGGATCGTCGGGGAGAGCGGCAGCGGCAAGAGCACCCTCGGGCGGATGCTCGTCGGGCTGCTGGAGCCCACCTCCGGGCAGATCCGGCGGGACGGGGCGCAGAGCGCCGGGCTGGCGGCCGGGGTGCAGATGGTGTTCCAGGACCCGGTGTCCTCGCTCAACCCGCGCCGCTCGATCGGCGAATCCATCGCCGACCCGCTGCGCACGGCGGGGGAGAAGGACCGGCGGGCGATCCGGGACCGGGTCGGCGAACTACTCGTCCGGGTCGGCCTGGAGGAGGCCCACTACGACCGGTACCCGCACGAGTTCAGCGGAGGCCAGCGCCAGCGCGTCGGCATCGCCCGGGCGCTCGCGCCCCGGCCCCGCCTGATCGTCTGCGACGAGCCCGTCTCGGCCCTCGACGTGACCACGCAGGCGCAGGTCACCGCCCTGCTGGCCGAACTCCAGCGGGAGCTCGGCATCGCCCTGGTCTTCATCGCGCACGACCTCGCGGTGGTGCGCCAGGTCAGCGACCGGGTCGCGGTCATGCGGGGCGGAGTGATCGTGGAAGAGGGCCCCGTCGACGAGGTCTACGACCGTCCGGTCCACGCCTACACCCGGGAACTGCTGGCAGCCGTCCCCTCCCTCGACCCGGCCCTGGCCGCCGCCCGCCGCCTCGGCCGGCGCCGTCCGGAGGAGGTCCTCGCGGGATCCCGCTAGGGGGCCCCACCTAGTTCTTAGCGTGCTCGAACGCGAACCGTACGGGAAAGTTACGACTCTTCACCCCTTCCGGTGGCGCGACGGACAACCCGCCCTCGCGCCCTCCGCCAATACGGCTTAGTTGGTATACGGCGGGGGGCCGGGCCGACCGAGACCGCCAGAAACGGGGTGTCGGGGGTGGCCC